>JADGBP010000136.1 GCA_015231395.1 Desulfamplus sp.
AAAAACATATGACAATTGATGCCAAAGCAATTACAATTACATCAAGATATTCAAGCTGAATGGGAAGTGTCGAAAAAGGATAGGCTGCGGGCAATTCAATAAACTGATATTTTTTTAAAAGAATACACACCAGAACACCAGCCGAAGTCCCAAGCAAAGTTCCAGTCAAACCAATTATCATGCCCTGAATCACAAAAACCTTCCTGATTAGCATATCAGTGGCACCCATAGCTTTGAACACTGCAATATCCCGTGTTTTTTCCATGACCATCATGATAAGGGCACTGGCAATATTAAAGGCAGCCACAAGAATAATGAGCGTAAGAATGACAAACATGGCTGTTTTTTCTAATTTTAATGCTGCGAAAAGACTTTTGTTGATCTCCATCCAGTCCCTTCCATAAAAAGGAGAGCCAAGCATATCTGCAATAGAATCCTTAATCTGAGGAGATTGAAAAAGATCTTTAACCCAGACACCCAGAGCAGATATCTTGCCCTTCATGCCCATCAACTTCTGGGCATCCTGAAGATGAATATATGCAAGCGAGCTGTCATATTCATACATGCCTGAATCAAACACCCCCGTTACCACAAAGCGTGTCATGGAAGGCATGTGTCCTACAGGCGATATCATTCCACCCGGAACCATTAGCACCACCTTGTCTCCGGTTGTCACCCCCACATGCTTGGCAAGTTCACGACCCATTATAATTCCGGGAAAAGATCTCTCTGATTTACCGATGCCAAGTTTTTCTTCAAGCTCCACACCTATGCCAAGTTTTTCTTCAAGCTCCGCAGCGGTAAATCCTTTTACAAGCGATACTCCTGATGCTGGCTCAATTCCCCTGACCACGGCTCCTGAGAGTCCTGATGCAGAACGAATCATGGTTTGACCAAATACCAGAGGAGAGATGGCATCAATACCTTTGATGGTATTTATTTTACCCACAGCCTCTTTGTAGTCGCTGAATTTGCTGGAGTACTCCATAATAAGAATATGAGGTTCTACACCAAGAATTCTTTTTCGGAATTCAATTTCAGCCCCACTCATGACCGCGATGACAATCACCAGAGCCATCACACCCACAGTAACCCCTGCAACTGACAGCAAAGTAATAAGAGAGATAAACCCCTCTTTTCGTTTGGCTTTCAGATATTTGCCTGCTATGAAAAATTCAAGGGACATCAACTCTCTCTTCTATATGTAATTGCTTTTACCGTGAAAAAACATTGTGATTTTTATAATCCGGAATGGCTCATACAGCTATGTTGTGTTTGTTTATAAATTACTTTTCATGTGAGGAAACAGAATAACCTCACGAATAGAGGGGGAATCTGTGAGCAGCATCACAAGGCGGTCTATGCCAATGCCCTCTCCAGCAGTTGGCGGCATGCCATATTCAAGGGCTTCCACATAATCAGCGTCCATAATATGGGCTTCTGTGTCCCCTTCAGTTCTCTGCGATGCCTGCTCTGCAAATCTTTCGTACTGATCCGCAGGATCATTGATTTCCGAAAATCCATTGGCAATCTCCCTGCCTGCAATGAAAAGCTCAAAACGGTCAGTCAGTTCAGGATTGATGTCATTTTTTCTTGACAGGGGAGATACCTCAACCGGATATCCGGTTATAAAGGTGGGCTGAATCAATTTAGGTTCCACAAGTGCATCAAAAAGTTTAGTCAAGATTTTTCCATAACGCTCTTTTTTGATGATCTTGATCCCTTTTTGATCCGCTATTTCAAGCAGTTTTGATGGGTCATCAATAATTGAGTTGTCAATACCACCAATAGTCGTAAGAGACTCAATCATGGAGATTCTCTGCCACTTCCCATTGTTTGAGGTCGCCGCGAAATCAATGACTTCACCCTGATACTCAATCTGATGAGTTCCATTGACCTCCATGGCAATAGATCTGAACATCTCTTCCGTGATATCCATCATGTCTTCATAAGTTGCATATGCCTGATAAAACTCGACCATAGTAAATTCGGGGTTATGTCGGGTGGATACCCCCTCATTTCTAAAGTTCCTATTGATCTCAAAGACCTTTTCAAATCCGCCAACCACAAGGCGTTTAAGATAAAGCTCAGGTGCAATACGAAGAAAAAGCTCCATACCAAGGGCATTGTGCCATGTCTTAAAAGGAGTTGCTTCGGCTCCGCCCGGCAAAGGTTGCATCATTGGGGTCTCAACTTCCATAAAATCCCGTGCTTCAAAAAAACGGCGCATGGTACTGACAATTTTACTTCGTTTTATAAAAATGTCTCTTGCTGGTTCATTCATAATAAGATCAAGATATCTTTGCCGATATCTTTTTTCAGGATCTTTTATGCCATGATATTTTTCAGGAAGGGGTCTGACCGATTTTGAAAGAAGCCTCAAGTTTTTTGCCAGAAGTGTCCACTCTCCTGTTTTAGTCTGAAAAAGCGTACCTTCAATACCGATAAAATCCCCGATATCAAGTTTTTTGAAAAGAGCGTAGGCTGAATCGCCAACAAAATTTTTCTGTATATATGCTTGTATCTGACCTGTTCTGTCCTTGAACCTGATAAAAGATGATTTGCCAAATTTGTTTACAGCCATCATTCTTCCTGCCACAGCAAATATGGTTCCGTTCTCTCCAAAAGTGGGCACATTTTCTCCAAAAGTGGGTACGTGCTCTCCCTGAGTTTCCAGTTCTATTTGTGTCAATTTCTGAAGCTGCTCAATGGTATTTGATATTTTAAAATCATTGGGATAAAGATTGACTCCGCTCTCTTTGAGCTCATCCATCTTTTCTTTTCTTGCTTTGAGAAGTGTGCTTGATTCTTCCATTATTTTATTATTTTTCCATTATTTTATTATGTTCACATATGGGTACAACTGAAAAATCTGTATAGTTACCCCATTTTGCCGCCGTGTGTCAATATTTTGTTTCTGCCTAAAACAGGGATATCCCCGCATCTTCTTTAAAAATTACTGTAAAGGTCGTTCCTTTTCCATATGTGCTTTCAGCATAGATCAATCCATTATATGAATCCACAAGTCTGTGAATAATGGAAAGCCCAAGCCCAGTACCATAAGATTTTGTGGTGAAAAAAGGGTTGAACACAGAATCAAGGTACTTTTGTTCAATACCACAGCCATTATCGCTAACCTTCAAAAGTATCCGACCATCTTTTGATTTGAAAAGTCTGATGACTATCAAACCGCTACCTGTTGATTCATGAAGAGTTTCTTCCACATCATTGTTTCTTCTAATATTAATTGCTTCGGCAGCATTTTTAACAAGATTCCACATAATCTGCCGGAAATGGTCAGGATCAATATTAACAGCCAAAGACTCATCAAGATTCATCTGAAACTCAATTTTATTACTGCAAAATCCGGTATCTTCTGCCATGGAATGGCTGCACACTGCATCATCGCTTCGTAAATCATCTCGACACAAATCATCATCATAATCGGATAAAACATTACAGCAAAATTCAGCATCATCAGCATAATCGGACAAAGCATTACAACAAAGTTCAGCATCATCAGCATAATCGGACAAAGCATTAGGACAAAGTTTAGTATCATCAGCATCATCGGATAAAGCATTACGGCACAATGCATCCTGCTTGAAAAGTTTGATTGTTTCCACAATTTCAGGAGCAAGTTGAATTTTTTTGGCGTTGATTGCAGGAGGTTTTGCAAACAAAAGAAATTCTGTAACAATTCGGGTAAGCCTCTCAGTTTCCCGCAATACAATCTGCATCAGTTTATAATTATTTGTCCCTGGTTCCGAATCCTCCTTCATCATCTGAATGGAACCGGACAATGATGCTAATGGATTTTTGATTTCATGTGCCATACCTGCAGCAATCTCTCCCATGGCAGCCATTTTTTTGACCCGATTGAGGTGATCTTCCATCAATTTCAAATCCCGTCTTGCCATTTTAGCTTGTAACGACAAGAAACCACTTAATACAGCCACCGCAAAGCATGAGGTCATCATTATAACCAGCCGGTAAATAACGTGATTCCATTCAACCTGAGCAGATAAAGTACCTTTGGTAACAAGCGGAGATATAAAACCGTAATATTCCAGATCAATCAGAACCCCATACTGAAGAGAACACAATGTGGCAATAATTAGGCTCCCTTTACGAAAAAGAAGCATACTCGCGGCAATAATTACCACAAGATAAATGAATGTAAATATACTTTGAAATCCACCGGTAATATAAATAATGCAACTTACTGCAAAAGAGTCAATTGTAAGCTGTAGATATGCAAACAGGGGGCGGGAGGAAAATCTTTTAAACATTAAACCATATACTACAGATATGACCAGCATCAAAAGAGCAAGCATATACACTGCAACAAATGGTCTTGCATCAAAGGGAAGGGATTCATTTGTGGAAAAAACCAGCGTGGAAAATATCAGAATAATTGAAAAAATAATCCTGAAGGCAATAAGCCATTTTAATCCACGCTGCATTTCAACGCTATTTATCATTTTTGACAGCACCTGCAGTATGGCAAGAAATTACCTGCTCATGATAGTTCTTAAAGAGCACCAGCCATTTTGAATATCGGAAGATACATGGCAATTACAAGACCACCAATAACTGTTCCAAGGAATACAAGCATAAAAGGCTCAATCATGGCGGTCAGGTTGCTCACAGCCTGATCAACCTCATCATCATAAAAATCAGCTATTTTACCAAGCATCTGATCCAGAGCACCGGTTGATTCACCAACAGATATCATGGAACACACCATAGATGGAAACACACCGCTCTCCAGAAGAGGATCGGCCATAGAACGCCCCTCTGAAATACCAATCTTGACATCACTAATGGCAAACTCCACAGTTTTATTTCCGGCAGTTCTGGCAACAATGTCAAGAGCCTCAAGAATGGAAACCCCACTTGACATCATTGTTCCCATGGTTCTTGTGAATTTTGCAACCGCGACCTTTTTGATCAATATTCCAAAAATAGGCAATTTCAAGGCCAGATCATCCATGATAATTCTGCCTTTCTGGGTTGCGTAAGCTCTTTTCATCAGAAACATGAAACCGAACATACCGAAAATTATATACCCAATGTTTGATATTACAAAATCACTGAAAGCAACAACCATTAGCGTAGGACCCGGAAGGTTACCACCCATACTCGAAAACATCTCAGTAAAAACCGGAATAACAAACACCAGAATAATACCAACAACTATAATCGCTATTGCCATAGTAACTGCCGGATATGTCATTGCTCCCTTAACCTGTCTTTTAAGTTTAGACATCTTTTCCATGTATGCGGATAACCGCCTCAAGATAATATCTAAAATACCTCCAGCCTCGCCTGCAGCAACCATATTGAAGAGATTGCAGCAAGATCTTCAGCCCCTGGTGGTGGTTCTGCCTCTGCGGCAATAGCCGCAATTGGCATTGGACTTGCTTCAATGGTAGCAAAACTTACCTACGGAGTCAGAAGGTTTGAAAATGTGCAGCCTTACATGCAGAAACATATACCCCTGCTTCACGAGCTTACCCGAAAACTTATCCCCATGATTGATGCTGACACATCGGCATTTAATGAGTATATGGAGGGTTTGAGAATGCCGAAAGGGATAGATGCTGACGATTCTGCAACACAGGCACGTAATGCAAAAATGCAGGCGGGTCTTAAAACCGCTATCAATGTTCCTCTGACTACCATGCGTCTTGGTGATTCTGCATGGAATGCGTTGTGTGAAGTTGCAAAGTATGGAAATCCCGCATCAAAATCAGATATTCAGGTGGGTGCGAGAGCTTTGGAAACGGGTATCTGGGGAGCGTTTCAGAATGTTTGTATTAATATGAAAGATATTGAGGATAAAAATTATAAGACAGCCATTCTTGAAGAGGCAGAGGCTATTGTAGAAAGAGCAAATGTTAAATGCCTGGAAATACTTTCAATATTAAACAAAATCTGAAAATAGTGCTCAAGAAAACGATTGAATTTATACAAAATAAAGAATTTCTGGAAATAGTGCTCAAGAAAGTTATTGAAAATATAAAACTATACAAAATAAAGAATTGAAAAGTCATAATATCATTGTGCAAATCTATCTGTAAACTCAGCTTTTTAACATTGCCAAGGAGATCGTAAATGAAAGTTTTTTTATGGAAAGGTAAAAACTCAAAGAACAAAATCATCAAAGGGGAAATGGAGGCCGAAGTCCCTGAACAGGTCAAATCAAGCCTTCAGAGAAGAAAAATAACACCCATCAAAGTAAAAGAGAAACCCAAGGATCTTTTTGAAAATGTTGGTTTTATGCAGCCCAGTGTAACGGATGTTGATGTCATTATTTTTTGCCGCCAGTTTTCAACTATGATTGACGCAGGGCTTCCTCTTTTGCAATGTCTTGATATCCTCCATACTCAGCAGGAAAATACAACCTTTAAAAAGACACTAAAAAAGATAAAGGAGTCTGTTGAAACTGGCGAGACTTTTGCTGACGCACTTAAAAAATTCCCCAAAGTTTTTGATGATCTCTTTGAC
>JADGBP010000137.1 GCA_015231395.1 Desulfamplus sp.
GCTGCGAAAAATCCATAAACTACAGTTGGAATACCTGCAAGAATCTCTAAAAGAGGTTTGGCAATTGATCTAAATGTTCTGTTAGCATATTCAGAGAGATATATTGCAGACATAAGCCCAATCGGAACAGCCACACACATTGCAATGGCAGATATTAACATTGTTCCAACAAAAACAGGAACAGCTCCAAAAGAACCAGAAGAGCCAACTTGATCAGCTCTAATTGCCATTTGAGGACTCCACTCAAGACCTGTTAAAAAACCTGATAACGGGATTATCTTGAAAAATCTTATAGCCTCGTAAAGCACAGAGAGAACAATCCCTATTGTGGTAAAAATGGCAATGGTTGAACATGCAATTAAAATATATTTTACCACCCGCTCAACATGGTTTCTTGCCCTAAGTTTGGGATTTATTGTTCTTTGTATTACCAATATGGAAGCAATTGCTATTGTTATTACAATAACTGTTAAAGATGCGTGGCTTAGTGAGTTGAGCTTTTTGTAGTGTTCTGCTGCTGCAACCAATGATGGATTTGGATCTGCAGATACTATATTGCCGTTCACTATATTTTTTATGTCAGTAACAATAAGGTTAAGCCTATCTGCAGGAAGGTTTTGAAGCTGGTCAGGCAAAGATGAGATAACAAGGTCAGTAATTATGCTTGATTCAAACAAGAGCCAAAAGGAGAATATAATCAATGCTGGAATAGCACACCACAAAGCAGTTAAAGAGCCGTAGTATGTTGGTCTTGAGTGAAGTCCACTAATCCCTCCAGCATCATTTGCCACAGCATAAGAGCGTCTTTTGCCCATAATAAATCCCATTACAGACAAAAATAAAATTGTCAAAAGTAACATTGTTGGGTTCATATTTGTATCCATAATCAAAATAAATCCTTAAAATTACCAAACAACATAAATAGTTAAATAACTTGCAAGCATGGTTTACATGCCTTATTGCTCATTTTTAATGGATTATAATTTGTGTTTGTTAGGATTTTATTAGGATTGCTTTAGAATTTTGTTTGGAAGAATAAATAATCAGATTTTTAAAATGGTTGCCCTCTCAACTATATTTTTACCAAATATTAACACAAACCTAATCAAATCCTAATCTCTTTCTGCAATAATGCCCTCTATATAATTATAGCCAAACCCGTTTATTATGAGCAAATAATTTTGTTGTAGCCATTTTAGCGGGGGCTTTTATCTCTTTTAACACACAAACAGAAGGTGATTATTATGAAGATTAGCCAAAGAGAAAATTATTGTTACTCTATTGATTATTTTCCGTCTGAAGATGAAGAGTATCTGAACGAACAACAGCTTCGCTACTTTGAATGTAAATTATTGGAGCAGAAAAAAGAGCTTAAGGAAAAAATCCAGACCTCCATCCAAAAACTTAAAACTTTAAAGGCTGAAAGTTCTGAACTTATTGAGAAAAGTAATAATGAACATGAAATTGGATTAGAATTAAAGGCAGTGGAGAGAAACTCAAATCTGCTGCGTTTAAGTGAAGGTGCTTTAAGGCGGATTAAAGAAGGATATTTTGGCTATTGTGTGATAACTGGTCAGGCAATTGGTCTAAGGAGGCTGAGTATTATTCCAACAACCACCATGTCTATTGATGCTATGAGAATGTTTGAGCAAGATAGAGCGATGAAACGTGGCTCTATTAATGGATATAACTCTGGATTATAAAATCCCCCTCTTAAAATAAACATACCCTATTTTCTCCGTTTGTTTCAAAAACTCCTGACTGTATTTTGACAATTTATCTTTTACAACTTTTCAGGAAGGAGTTTTTTATAGCCGAACTGACGATAAATGTCAGTTGCTAAATTTATGATTTTCAATAAAAACTAATTTGGAACTTTTCATGTCCAACCATCATACAATAACCCCTCTTGTGACACCATCTCTTACAGCAGATATTTCAACCCTTATTCCTGATGTCAAAAAGCAGTTATGTAATAGGCTTCCTATTTCAAGTATTGTTGTTATTGAATTTGGTAAGGCAGTTGGACTTGTTATGAGCCACCATTTAGACAGCTTGCTTGGAACACGCTATGGATATGACCTGTATTGCCGCAGAAATATTTCTATATTGATGGATTCATCTCCTCTGATACTTAACCCAGATACACCTCTTGAGGAGGCAGCATCTTATGCAATGAGTCGCGAAGAAAAAAAAGTCTATGACGATATTGTTGTTGTTGGAGATAGTCAGCTTATTGGTGTTGTAACTATAAAAGAGCTTTTGCTTGCACTTGCTGCACTTCAAAAAAGTAAAACTCAGGAGTTGACGATAGCACTAAAGAAAGTGGAAGAGTATGCCATGAAGGCTGAAGCAGCATCTCGCTCAAAATCAGCTTTTCTTGCAAATATGAGCCATGAGATACGAACTCCAATGAATGCCATAATAGGAATGGCAGATTTGCTTGTAGATTCAGCTCTTAATAGCGAACAGAAAGATTATGCAATGACCATTGTGAACAGTGGAGAGATGCTTCTTCAATTGATTAACGATATTCTTGATCTTTCCAAGATTGAGGCAGGAAAGCTAACACTTCAACCTGTCCGTTTCTCTCCAGCAAAAGAGATGGAAAAGGTGAACAACCTTTTATCGTTCTCTGCCCGTGGAAAAAACTTATCTCTACTACTTGATATAGATAGTAGTATTCCTGAATTTGGGATAGGTGATCCTCACCGACTCAGGCAAATTTTGACAAATTTAGCTGGCAATGCCATAAAATTTACCAAAAGCGGACATATAATAATTAAGGCAGAGCTTGTTAAAGATAGCAAAATAGAGTCTCTTGAGATTGATAATAAAGGGGTTGAACTTCAAACTGTGAAGATAAAAAGTGGAAAAACAACGGTTGAAACAGTTAAAAAGGAAACAGTTAAAAAAGATAATCCTCACGAATGCAAGTTGCGTTTTGAAGTGCATGATACTGGAATTGGTATCTCTAAAGAGGAACAGGATAAACTCTTTAAACCTTTTTCTCAGGTTGATGACTCATTGACGCGAGGTATAGGTGGAACGGGTCTTGGTCTTGCAATATCAAAACAGCTTGCAGAGATGATGGGTGGTTCTATTGCTCTTTCAAGTCAACCGGGTGTTGGAAGTTGTTTTTATTTCACTATTACTATTTCAAATCCCGAGTTTAAATCTATTGATTTAGATATTAACCCCAAAAATGATAAACAAGTTAATTGTCTTGAGGAAAAAAACAGCAATAAAATTGTAAGGAATAACTTTTCAGCTAAAATACTTCTTGCAGAAGACAACCCTGTAAACCGCAAACTTGCAGAGATAATGCTCAAAAAAATGGGGCATACAGTTGTATCTGCTGAAAATGGTAAAGTTGCTCTTGAAAAGCTAAGTGATGAAAGGTTTGATATTGTTCTTATGGATGTTCAGATGCCAGTTATGGACGGTTTGTCAGCTTCACAGGCAATAAGGGGCGGGTTAGGAATTGGAGGAAAACAAATAATTAACAACCCAAAGAGTATCCCTATTATTGCAATGACTGCCCATGCTATTGAGGGTTTTCATAAGAGGTGTATTGAAAGCGGTATGAACGACTATATTGCAAAACCTGTGCGTCAAGATACCTTGAAGAAAATATTAATAAAGTGGTGTGAAAAACAGTAAAACCAAAAATATAAAGCCCTCCACTCAAAAGAGAGGAAGGCTTTATAAAGAAGAGAGAAGAAAGTTTAAGGGGTTAGGTTACAAGGTTTTTATAATTTAGATGAATTCTCAATTACATGAATTTTCAAACAGAGTTAAAGCCTGACTTGGGAGATAAACCTTTCCTGTCTTTTCAGCATATACGGTTACACCTTCCATTTCACATTTTGAATCGCCTATTTCCATTATGTTTTTAGCAAACGGTATTTTTGCGGTTTTGCTACCCTTGTTCACTACAAGGCACATATTATTAGCATCTGATTTATCAATGCTAACAGAAGCACCGATAGGTTTAAAAAGCTCTTCAGATTCTACAAAAAGACGTTTATCAACTCCATCTAACGAAAATCCCATAAACAACGCTGTACCAAGGGCAATATCGCTATTCTCAATGACTCTAAGGGCTGAGTTTAAACCATAGTAATAGAAAAACAGGTCTTCTCCTGTATGTCCATTAGTTGTCCAACCTATTAAAGAGCGGTTGCTTATCATTGGACCTACTACTGAATTTAGAGAACCTTTTTTATGATTTTTGATAGCCTCAATCTCTTCGGCTGTTAAATCTTCAATTCCATAATATTGTGCAACTTTTGCCTTTATATTATCTTCTGTTAAATCACCAGCAATCATAGCTTCAAGCCCCTCACCAGTTAGAGATGCTTTTTTAAGAGGTGCGATTAAAGATTCTACTGGTGTGCTTGAATATGTGTCATCTGATTTTTTACTTCCAATTGACATGCCACCATTTCCATGGTCGGAAAAGGCTAAAATCAATGTATTTTGGTCTTTTTTTGCAAAATCAAGAGCAACTTTAGCAGCAGCATCAAATGCTAACACATCACTTATAACACCAATAGGATCATTTGGATGAGATGCCCAGTCAACTTTGCTTGCTTCAACAAATAAAAAGAAGCCATTTTGATTTTTTGACAATATCTCTATTGCTTTTTGGGTCATCTCTTCAAGAGATGGCTCATTTGGTTTAAGTGTTGGGCGGTCAAACTCATAAGCCATGGCATCGTCAGCAAACATACCCCAAACTTTTGAGACATTGTTTAGATTTAGCATCTCATCTCTTGTTTCAACAAATGAATAACCATTTGATTTTAGAACAGATATAAGATTTTCTCCATCTTTTCTTGCCCCGCCTTCTGATTCAGGCAAGAGATACTTTTTGCCTGCCCCAAAAACAACATCAATGTTTTGATATACCTGCTGTTCAGCTATCTCTGTATAGTTACTTCTTGCGTGCCAATGAGATGAGTAAGCTGCTGGGCTTGCGTGCTGAATATTTGATGTAGCTACAAGACCTGTTGATCTACCCAAAACTCTTGCACCTTCAAGCACTGTAGCTACTGGCTTGTATTTTAAATCCTCCGCAATCTGCTCTAAACCTGGAATAGTAGTTTTACTTGGCAATACTCCTACAAACTTATCTTCTGATTTATGACCCGTTGCAAAAGCTGTTGCTGCTGGTGCTGAGTCAGTTATTATTGAATTTGAGCCATAGGTTCTTACAGCTCCTACATTCATCTCATCAAGAGCCATGTTTGAACCTTTATACCACCTTGTAAGTGTGGTATGGGTTGAGCCTGTTCCATCTGTCATAAGAATAATGACGTTTTTGTAGTATGAATCTGCATAAAGATTACAGACCATTAGATTAAAGAGGGTTAAAGATAGAAAAAGAATTATCCACCTATTTGTTTTACTGTTCCTGTTCATTAATACTCCTTTTTTAAAAATAGTTTTTTTCAGATTTTTTGTTTTAAGTTTTTAAAACAAAACTTTGGTGATGCCTAAAAGCAGGTGGATAATAAAACAAATATGTTAGAGAATTATTAGAATTTTGTTTGTTTTTAATGAGAAATGATGGGAATAATATTGGGGTATATTAATGGTGTTTTGATGTTTTGATGTTTTGATTTTTGGGTATCTTGATGGAAAATTCTGTCAATTTACGATGAACTTTTCGACAATATTCTTTAACTGAACAGACATATCTTTTAATTCAAGCAGATTTTTGTCTAACTTGTTACTGCTTACTGATATATTTTCTGATGCTTTATTAACAAGTGCAATTTCTTGCGATATTTGCATTGCAACCTGCGAACTTTGGGCAACATTTCCATTAGCTTCAACTACAGTCATAGAAAGATTTTCAATATTAGATGAGATTTCACGGGTAGCAGATGTCTGCTCCTGCAAAGCAATAGAGATAGATGAGATAATTTCTTGAGTTTGGTGAAGTATTTTAGTTACTTCTTTAATTGAAAGATCGGCATTTAACGATGTTTTGTGAACGTTTGCAATCTGTTTGTTAATTTCAAGTGTTGCACCTGCTGTCTGTTTAGCAAGCTCTTTGATCTCGTTTGCAACCACGACAAAACCTTTTCCAGCAGCCCCGGCTCTTGATGCTTCAATAGTAGCGTTGAGTGCTAATAGGTTTGTCATCTCTGATATTTCTTTAATTGTTCCCGATGTCTTCTCAATTGCATCGGCTGTTTTAGAAAAATCGTCCATCAACTTGCTTGCTTCTAATGTTCTATCTAATGCCTTTATTGAAATATCCTCTGCTCTCTTTGTATTTTTTGAGATTTCGCTGATTGTGGTGTGCATCTCCTCTGATGCTGCTGCTACAATATCAGCATTGTTTGAAGATTGGTTCATTGATGCTGCGACATAAGCCATGTTGCTGCTCATCTGTTCAGAAGCAGAAGCAACTGTTGCTGACTTTTCCGAAGTCTCTACTGCAATGTTTAGAAGGTCAGAAGTAACTGACTGCAACGATAAT
>JADGBP010000138.1:0-3919 GCA_015231395.1 Desulfamplus sp.
TGGCTCTATTACAATATTGGAAACGCCTATATTAAGGCGGGTGATATCGGTCATGCTATCTTGTGGTATGAACGTGCTCAAAAAGATATCCCTCTTGATCCTGATTTGCGGTTCAATCTTGATTACGCGAGAGGTTTTGTAACAGATAAAAGTGAGGGCAGCGGGATAGATCTTTTTCAGCTTGTTTTTTTCTGGCGAGATTATTTTCCTCCAAAAACCGTTCAATATAGTGCGATTCTGCTCTCTTTTATATTTTTTTCGTATGCCGGAGTCAGGACATTTCGCAAAAGAAAAATATTGACGCCAGCAGGGCTTGTACTTTTTTCAGTTCTGGCTATTACCGGTTGCACAGCCTTGTATTCTTATTACCACGCTCATTCAAACCGATTTGCTGTAGTAATGTCAAAGGAAGCACCTGTAAGATCAGGCATGTCAAAAGATGCGACTCAACTTTTTATTCTCCATGCGGGCACAAAGGTGAAGGTGGAGGAGATACGGGAAGAGTATCTTAAAATCATTTTTTCCAGAGACAAGATCGGCTGGGTCAGTGCACAGGATGCAGAAGTTATATAGTTTTTCAAATATAAATTGGTAAATTGACAAGAGTAGGGGCAATCCTTTGTGGTTGCCCTTCTTAAAAGCAGAATTCAAGTAAAAATGTGTCTTCACGGTAAGGTGTTTATTTATGATTATGTCCAGAGAGATTCTGACAATTGTAGATTCATGGAGTGACCGAGGCTGGTTAAGACCTTTAGACAGAGCGTTTGTCCAATTTATCAAATCCAGCACCAACGGTGTATTAAATAGTCTGTCAGATACTTCTGGTCTTGTAGTGCTTGCAGGGGCATTGACGAGCCATCAACTGGGACGGGGGCATGTATGTCTGGATCTTGAAGATGCACTCAAAGATCCTGATTCTAACCTCTCATTGCCGCCTGAGGGAGAATCCGGAGAATTTATGCCGCCAAAACCGTCGGAGATACTCTCTGAAATTCCTGAAATTTCAGTGAAGATGTGGGAAGCTTCTCTTTTAAAAGAGTCTGTTCTTATAACTACAGGTTCTGGTAACACCCCGTTGGTTCTGGATAACGGGAGGTTATATCTTCGCAGATACTGGCAATATACAATTCAGGTGGCAGCAGATATCAGAAAACGTATTGCCAACTCTTTCCGACTTCCTGACAATCTTTGTGAAAGGCTTGATAAACTATTTTCATCCCTGAGAAGTGAAGAAGAACGCAATAAGACAGCAGTTCATTGGCAAAGTGTGGCAGCAGCAATTGCTGCTAAAAGCGGTTTTACCATCATATCAGGGGGACCAGGCACTGGCAAAACCACCACTGTGATTCAGATACTTGGATTGCTTCAGGGACTGGCATTTGAACAGGGTCAAAAACTTCGTATTCATCTGGCGGCACCCACAGGAAAAGCAGCCGCACGATTGACCGAATCCATTGGCAGTGCAGTGGGCAGGCTTCCTGCTAATATCAGGGAGACATTGCCAACTAAGGTTACCACTCTTCACAAGCTGCTGGGAAGCCGCTTAGATACCAGACATTTTATCCACAACCAGGCCAATAAACTTAATCTCGATCTTCTGGTGATTGACGAAGCCTCGATGATTGATCTTGAGATGATGGCTGCTGTGATGTCAGCTCTGCCTGACAGTGCACGCCTGATTCTGCTTGGAGATAAGGATCAGCTCTCATCTGTTGAAGCCGGTTCTGTGCTTGGTGATCTTTGCCGCAACGCGGAAAATAATGTTTACACCAATGAAACCTGTCAATGGATCAAAAAATATACAGGATATTCAGCAGCTCTTCCAGATGCTGACAATACTCTTTCAGGACAGCATATTGAAGTTTCTGACAATACTCTTTCAGGACAGCATATTGAAGTTTCTGACAATACTCTTTCAGGTCAACATATTGGGGTTGGTGGTACTCTTTTGGATCAGCACATTGTTGTGCTTCGTAAAAGCCATCGTTTTGGCGATAACAGCGGCATAGGATCGCTTGCCCGTGCTGTAAATGGTGGAGATCCGGATAAGACACAAGCGGTCTGGGAAAAAGGATTTGGGGATATTTCTTCTGTTTCGATTAAAACCACTGATGACAAAGCATTTACTCATCTGGTGCTTGAATCAGGGTATCGCTCCTATCTTAAAATAATTGCCGATCGCCCTAAAATAATTCATGATAGTCAGGAGAACGGACTATATTCTGAGGAGGATTGGCTCAGAGCTGTTTTGAGCGAATTTGCCTGTTTTCAGCTTTTGACACCATTGCGTAAGGGAATGTGGGGAGTAGAGGGGCTTAACAAGAAAACAGCGGAGATGCTTTATAAAGAGGGGCTGATACCTGCCATCCAAGGATGGTATCCTGGAAGACCGGTTATGGTTCTTCGCAATGATTACAGTCTGGGGCTTATGAATGGAGATGTTGGAATTCTTCTGCCGGTAATGGGTACTCTGAAAGTGGTCTTTCCCATGTCTGACGGTTCCCTCAAAAAAGTGTTGCCTTCACGCCTTAATGATGTAGAAACTGTCTATGCTATGACAGTGCACAAGTCTCAAGGGTCTGAATTTGACCATACAGCTCTTGTTCTGCCTGACAAAATGAGTCCTGTATTGACACGAGAGCTTATATACACCGGCATCACGCGTGCAAAGAGCCGTTTTACCTTGGTGACACCAATAAAAAATATTCTGGGAGAATCAGTCAAACGCAGAACCCACAGGGCTTCTGGTCTGGGGGATATTCTTCATTGTCAATAAGTCGCTTGTAAACTACTTCATTGTCAAGAGATCGCCCGCAAACATACTTACCGTGAAAAACCTCCTGTATTTGGCACGCAAAGCTACCCACGAATTTACGATGTTGACAACCTGCCACAGTGTAGTATTTTAACCATGAAAATTCTTTTTTATTTTAATGGTTAGTTGTTGTTTACCATGAAAATGCAGTCTGATTTTACTGTAACAAAAGAGCAAAACAAAAAATATAATCTATAAAAATATATAATTTGAGGAGAAAAAATATGTGGGAATATAATGATAAAGTAAAGGATCATTTTTTGAATCCGAGAAATGCGGGTGAAATGAAAGATGCCAGTGCAGTTGGGGAGACAGGTTCGCTTTCCTGTGGCGATGCATTAAAGCTTTTTCTTAAAATCAATAAAGGTGGGAGAATCGTTGACGCGAGTTTCATGACCTTTGGTTGTGCCAGTGCAGTCGCATCATCATCAGCATTGACGGAAATAGTTAAAGGAATGTCTCTTGATGATGCTGAAAAAATTACAAATGATGATATTGCCGACTATCTCGGGGGACTTCCAAGAGAAAAAATGCACTGTTCCGTGATGGGACAGGATGCATTACGGAAAGCCATCAGATCTTATAAAGGCATTGAAATACTTGCCAAACCCGGTAATACTGTATGTGAATGTTTTGGAGTGACTGATCTTGAAATAATTGAAACTGTAAAACAAAACAATCTTAAATCCGCAGAAGATGTAACTTTTTATGTCAAGGCAGGAGGCGGTTGTGGTAAGTGTGTGGAAAAAATAGAAGAGATTGTTGAATCTGTTCTTGCAAAAGCATAAGAAAGTGTAAGGGAACGCATAAGGAATACAAATACCTGTGCTGCGATTCTTGCTGGATTGAAATCCATGAAGAACACAGGGAGAGGGAGATAAAGAACAAAGGGAGATAAAAAATATAAGCAGCTTCACTGCAATTCTTGCTGGATTTAAATTCATGGACAAGAATAATAAAAAAAATCTTACGGAAGGCATAAGGAGAAAAAGATAAAATAATATGAATATTGTATATACCGATAATAATGCCACAACAAAAGTCGCTCCTGAAGTGCTTAAAGAGATGATGCCCTATTTTTCCGAACTCTATGGCAACCCCTCC
>JADGBP010000138.1:4017-6495 GCA_015231395.1 Desulfamplus sp.
GGCATAAGGAGAAAAAGATAAAATAATATGAATATTGTATATACCGATAATAATGCCACAACAAAAGTCGCTCCTGAAGTGCTTAAAGAGATGATGCCCTATTTTTCCGAACTCTATGGCAACCCCTCCAGTATGCACTCATTTGGGGGTAATGTCGGAAGAAAACTTCAGGAGGCACGGGAGAGAGTTGCGGAAATTATCAATGCCGAGCCCGAGGAAATTATATTTACAAGCTGTGGCACTGAAAGTGATAATGCGGCTATAATGGCAGCCATTGAACTAAAGCCTGACAAAAAACATATTATCACCTCTGCAGTGGAGCATCCGGCAATTAAAAATCTCTGTTCCTATCTTGAGAAGAAAGAATACAGCATCACGTATGTGCCTGTGGACAGAGAAGGTCGCCTTGATACTGAACTCCTTTACAGCACAATTGAGAGCAAGGCTGATGATACTGCTATCATCTCTTTGATGTGGGCAAACAACGAGACTGGTGTTGTTTTTCCTGTTGCAGAAGTAGCCAACAAGGCTTCTGAAAAGGGGATTCTGTTCCATACAGATGCGGTTCAAACAGTCGGAAAAATCCCCATTGATGTTAAATCTGCGGGAATTGATATGCTCTCTTTGTCAGGACATAAAATCCATGCCCCCAAGGGAGTTGGTGTTTTATATGTGAAAAAAGAGATAAAATTTCCTCCATTTCTTAAAGGTGGGCATCAGGAAAAAGGACGAAGGGGTGGCACTGAAAATATTGCTTCCATTATTGGACTTGGAAAGGCAAGTGAACTTGCAAAAGCTCATTTGAATGAAATGGATACAAGAATTAGAGGATTGAGGGATTATTTAGAAACAGAGCTACTTGCAAGAATACCGTCATCTTCGGTTAATGGAGACCGCAAAAACCGTCTTCCAAACACGTTAAGTATAGGATTTGATGCAGTTGAAGGAGAGTCTATTCTGCTCCTTATGGATCAGGCTGGAATTTGTGCATCATCTGGTTCTGCCTGTACATCTGGTTCTCTTGATCCTTCCCATGTACTAATAGCAATGAAAGTTCCGTTTGAATCTGCCCATGGCACCATCCGTTTTTCTCTTTCCATCTACAATACAAAAGAGGAGATGACTCATATAATTGAAACAATGCCACCCATTATCAAGAGATTGAGGGACATCTCACCTTTCTGGAAGCAATAGCATTACAATAGCAACCAAAGCCCCCTGTGATGAGTGTTTACGATAATTATTGTGTGACAATAAATGTAATTTTGCTTTAGAACGTGCAAACTGGCAAATTAAGGATGCCTGAAATTGAAACTGAATCCTTTAACAAAAAAAAAATGGAAACGCTTTTTATCCATCAAAAGAGGCTTTTTTTCCTTTGTTGTTATTATGCTAATGATGTTGATATCTATTGGTGCTGAGCTTTTTATAAACAGCCGGGCACTTCTGGTTTATTATAATGGAAATTTATGGTTTCCAACTTACAGCAATATGATTCCTGGTAAAACTTTTGGTCTGAATTATGAGTATGAGACCAATTACAGAGTTCTTAAGGCAAAATTTAAGGAACAGGGTAGGGGGGATTTCGTTATAATGCCTCCTGTTCCGTTCAATCCGTATGAAAATGACCTCAAAGAGAATACCTATCCCCCCTTTCCCCCCTCTTTTGCAGAGAGACATTTCATGGGTACTGATAATGTTGGCAGGGATATTTTTGCGAGGCTGGTATATGGCTTTAGAACTGCCATGATATTTTCTGTTGTGCTCCTCATTTTAAATTACGCCATCGGGATAAGTCTTGGATGTGCAATGGGCTATTTCGGAGGGAAATTTGATCTTTTTTTCCAGAGAATCCTTGAAATATGGAGTAACATTCCTTTTTTATATGTTGTGATTATTGTCTCCTCAATTATGGTGCCAAGTTTTATGGTTTTGTTGTTGATAATGGCATTTTTCGGCTGGATCAACATGACATGGGTGATGCGCACCATGACCTACAAAGAGAAGGAGCGGGAGTATGTTCTTGCTGCCAGGTCTCTTGGGGCATCGCACTTCAGGATTATTTTCAGACATATCATTCCCAATACCATTTCGGTTATTGTCACCTATGCTCCGTTTGCAATATCTGGCGGTATTGTTGCTCTCACCTCATTGGATTATTTAGGATTCGGGCTTCCGGCTCCCACGCCAAGCTGGGGTGAACTGCTACAGCAGGGCTGGACAAACATGAGTGCATGGTGGATTTCAGCTTCAGTGGTATCCGCACTTGTGATTACTCTTATGACCGTGACATTTACCGGTGAGGGGATAAGAGAGGCTTTTGATCCTAAGATGTATTCTATTTATGAGTAAACCTCCATGACCGGATTCCGGTCACCCCTACTATAAAAACCAGAATGTGTTTTCATGGTAAATTTTCATGGTAAAATATGCATTCTTTGAGTCAAGAAAAATAAGGCACCTATTGATCTTTTCCCC
>JADGBP010000139.1 GCA_015231395.1 Desulfamplus sp.
AAGATTAGCATTGGCATATGCAAGAACCTAACCGGACACTACTGATAATAATTAACAATCTAATCATTGACAAAGAGATGCTAAATGGACATCGAACTATTACACACCGAATCGCCCATTAATCCTGGTTTTTCTGTTATTCATTCAAATCGTCTGGAATATCTCAGAGATATTGCTGTTGAATGGATTCGCAGCCATCCGCTTCAACCTCTTGAAAACGAGCAATTTCTTGTCCAGAGCAAAGGCATGGCTCAATGGCTTAAACTTGCTCTGGCAGAAGATGATGGATGTGGAATCTGTGCCGCACTCAATGTTCAGCTTCCCGGACATTTTATGTGGAATGCCTACAAGGCAGTTCTGGAAGAGAGCCGAATTGCAAAAGACAACCAGTTTTCACAAGACAATCCGCTTCCAAAAAACTCCCCTTACGATAAAGATCGTCTTGTATGGAGATTGCTAAGGCTTTTACCACAATTGCTTTCAAAATCTTCGGGTTCTATTTCAGAAACAATTTCTCCCTTTGCCCCGCTTCAACGCTTTCTTGAAGGAGAAGCCCCCCGCAAACTCTATCAACTGGCTTGTCAGATTGCATCTCTTTTTGACCAGTATCAGGTCTATCGGGCAGACTGGCTGGAAGCATGGAGTTCAGGAAAAAATATACTTATAAATGGAAAAGGCGAAAAAACTCCCTTATCTAATGACCAGATATGGCAGGCTGAACTTTGGCGTAAGATCAGGTGTGATATTCCGGAAAACAAAAGAGATACCAGCAGGGCAGATTTGCACAGACGTTTTATTCAAGAATCGAAACAGTTGACTCAAAGCCCTCGAGACTTGCCTCGCCTCCGAGATTTACCTCGCAGGGTCATAGTGTTTGGCATCTGTTCATTGCCAGCTACTGTAATTGAAGCGTTACATGCCATGTCAAGCTTTTGTCAGGTATTGCTTTTTGTCCAAAATCCCTGTCGTGAATACTGGGCAGATATTATTGAGGATCGAAAGACAGAGACTTTTTACTTGAAAACAGAGATTTCTCAATCAGAGTTGAACAGAAAAGCTGTCTCCATTATCAAGCAAACTGGAGAAACTGAATCTCTTTTTAGAGAGCCTGAATCTCTTTTTAATCAGAAGGTTAACCCTCTTTTGGCAGCATGGGGTAAACAGGGCAAAGATTACATTGGTATGCTTGATAGTTATGAACATAGCAGGCTTGATTTTCCACAGACACAACTGTTTCAAGATATTATACCAAAAGAAAAGAGAGATGCTTTGCAAGATAGGGGTACTTTGCTCCAGCAGGTTCAACAGGCTATTCTTGATTTGAAACCACCAGTGCCGAATACGCCTGTTGCAATATCTGATCATGACAAATCCATAACATTCCAGCTTTGTCATAGCCCTCAGAGAGAAATAGAGGTTCTCAGGGATCAGCTTTTATCTTTTTTTGAAGAAATGCAGGGAACTAATCATCAAAAACTCAATCCTAATGGACTCAATCCTCATAAACTCAATCTTAATGGACTCAATCCTCAGGGATTTAACCATCAGGGACTTAACCACAACCATCAGGGACTCAATCCCCGTGATATCATTGTAATGACACCGGATATAAATCTCTATGCCCCTCATATTACAGCGGTTTTTGGAAAGGTATCTACCAGTGATTCTCGCTACATTCCGTTTACAATAGCAGACAAGCCGGAACAGGAGAGTATATCCATGCTTCTTGGTCTGGAAAAACTGCTTTTCATGCCTGATTCACGCATGACCGCAGGAGATGTTATGGAACTTCTGCAAATCCCCTCTTTTCGCCAGC
The DNA here is from genome assembly GCA_015231395.1 of Desulfamplus sp. Lineage (GTDB taxonomy): Bacteria > Desulfobacterota > Desulfobacteria > Desulfobacterales > Desulfobacteraceae > Desulfamplus. The sequence goes on from JADGBP010000139.1 coordinate 1,817, forward strand.
GGTTTGGAATTGAAGAGGCTGACATGCCAAAAATCAATCAATGGATTAAAGGCTCTGGCATCAGATGGGGATTAAATCCTGAACATCGGACACTGTTTGATATGCCTGTAAATCAGAAAAAAAACAGCAAGAAAGAGCAAAATTCATGGGAACAAAATTCATGGCGGTTCGGATTACAGCGGATGATGCTTGGATATGCTGTGGGCACAGGAGAGCCGTGGCAGAATATAGAGCCATATGACGAAATAGGCGGACTTGAAGCATCATTAGCAGGCAATCTTTTTTTATTGCTGGAGTGTCTGGAAAAACACTGGATATCATTATCCCCAAAAGCGGTGCCTGATGTGTGGTGCGACCGGATTCGCGAGCTTCTTAAAGATTGTTTCCTGCCCACGGAAAGCCGCGACCGGCTCTGGATAAGCAATCTGGAAGAAACTCTTGAGCAGTGGCTTCAATCATGCCATGAGGCTGATTTAAAAAATGAACTTACCCTTGAAGTGGTGAGAGATTATCTGATTGAAGCCATGACCGAATCCAGCACTTCCCACCGTTTTTTAGCCGGAATGGTCAATTTTTGTACATTGATGCCCATGAGAGCTATTCCGTTCAAGGTGGTATGTCTGCTTGGAATGAACGATGGAGCGTTTCCCAGAAGTCACCCCCCACTCGATTTTGATCTTATGTCCATGCAGGGATATTATCGCCCGGGAGATCGTTCCAGACGGGAAGATGACCGGTATCTATTTCTTGAGGCATTGCTCTCTGCCCGTGAAAAATTTTATATAAGCTGGATTGGACGCAGCATCAGGAATAACAGCGAACGGGTACCTTCCGTATTGGTAGGGCAATTTCGCGATTATTTGGCATCAGGATGGAACATTAAAAATAATGAGCAAGAAGAATATTGTCTTTTAGATAGATTGACAACTCAACATCCGCTCCAACCTTTCAGCAGAAGCTATTTTGATTCAGATGCAAAAAACAGGCTGTTCACCTATGCAGATGAATGGCGTAAAATTCTTGATCCGCAGAATAATCAGCCGGACAAAAAGATCATTCTTAACCCTGCTCAATTTGAAGGTACTCTGCAACTCCAGTCCTTAATCCGTTTTATGAAAAATCCGGTCAAAAGTTTTTTCAATCAACGGTTGAAGATATTTTTTGATGATATTGATGTTACTGAAGAAGAGCGAGAGCCTTTTGGTTTAGATAGATTTGCACCGTTTGGATATGGAATTCAGATGCTTGATGCCGGACTTTCAGTTCAACCTGAAAAAAGCCGCAAAGCTGTGGAAACAATGGCAGATCAACTGTGTCGTGCTGGTCATATGCCGGTCAAGGCACTTGGTGAGATAGCGGTATCAGAACTTTCTGACGTTGCTTTAAAAATGCTTGAATTTCATGAAAGACTAAGTCTTGAATGGCCAGTTGAGAAAGATGGAGTCGAAATACATTTACCAATATTGATTGATAATTGTGGTATCAGTTCAATTGATGACGTGATAGACAAACTTCGTCAGCAGACATTTTCAAGAAAAAAAGATTCTGTTACAGAGTATATTGATGAAGAAAAGGGTGTTGATGAAGAAAAGGGTGTTGGTGAAGAAAAGGGTGTTGGTGAAGAAAAGGGTGTTGGTGAAGAAAAGGGTGTTGGTGAAGAAAAGGGTGTTGGTGAAGAAAAGGATGTTGGTGAAAAAAAGGATGTTGCTGAGAATTGCCCTCTCTTTGCCAGATGGGAATTTTATCCTAAAAAAATCAATGACAAGAAAGGAAATCTTGATAAGCCGCATTGCCTTGTTTCGCTCTGGGTCAAACATCTTGCCGGATGTGCCCATGGTCTTAATCTCACAAGTTATCTTGTAGCAACTGATGGTATTGCAAAATTATCTCCCATTAAGAGTACAAAGAATAGTACAGATGCAAAAAGCCTTCTGGATGATATTCTGAAACTTTGGTGGCAGGGCATGAGCTTGCCACTTCCTGTAACCGCAAAAACCGGATTGGCATATCTTAAAGCTCTGAGTCTGACAAGAACATCTGACGTTAATGCAGATATAAATAAAGATACGGAACTATCTGAAATTAATCCACAAAATGCTGAAAAAGCCACCCAAAAAGCATATGAGGGCGATGGCTATATGTCCACAGGTGAACTTGGATATTGCCGTTATCTGCAACGAACTTTTCCTGATTTTGATTCTATCTGGCAGGCAGAAAACAATCTGTTTGTTGAATTGGCACACACACTTTACGGGCAGATATTACAATATGCTGAGACTTATCCGTCTTAATAAAATACGCTATTTGGCAAGGAATTAAACAATGTCACAAATTCTGAATCCACTGACTTTTCCCCTCTACGGAACACGCTTGATTGAAGCAAGTGCCGGTACAGGAAAAACATATACCATTGCCGCTCTCTATTTAAGGCTGGTGCTTGGTCATGGCGGTACAAACAGTTTCTCAAGACCACTGACTCCGCCTGAAATTTTAGTAGTAACCTTTACCAATGCTGCCACCGAAGAGTTGAGGGATCGCATCAGAAGGCGACTTACTCAAGCTGCAAAATTTTTCATGGAGCAAGATGACGGAGACGATTTTCTGAAAACTCTTCGCAACGAATATCCACAAGAGAGCTGGTCAATTAATGCCCGTCTGCTGGATAATGCGGCTCAGTGGATGGATGAGGCATCGATTCATACAATCCATTCATGGTGTCAAAAAATGCTGCGTCAACACGCCTTTGACAGCGGCAGTCTGTTTGACCTGAAACTATCTGTTAATGACGATGAGCTGATAGAAGATGCAACATGCGACTACTGGAGATGTCATTTTTACACAAAATCTGTGCAAGATATCTTTGATATGCAAAGCATGACATCTATCACCACCCCTCAAGAGTTGCTCAAAAAAGTCAAGCCACTTCTTTATCTGAAATCTGAGGCATCTTCCGACTCTTCTGAAGAACTGCCTGACCCTTTTGAAGTGCTAAGAGAACGCCGTAAACTGATTGAATCTGCCCGTGCAATCTGGGAATCTGATTTTGACACTGCCATCGAACTTATTAGAAACGCTCAGAAAAACGGGATTCTTAATGGCACTAAATATAAGGCAGAGTCTCTTGAAAACTGGATTGAAGAAATGAGATTATGGGTTAAAGATAAAGGTGCATTGCCTTCTGACAAAGTGCTTGAAAAATTCTCCGCCTCAGGACTTGCGTCAGGTGTCAAGAAAAACAAAATCGCCCCGAAGCATCTTGCGTTTGAAGCTTTGGACAGCCTTTTGGAACAACTTGCAGACAACCCATACCTCTCTTCCGACAAGACTTTTCAGTCCCTTTTCTATACCCATGCTGCCGGAGAAATCAGGAAGAGGCTCAGTAGAGTAAAAGAACGCCTTGCACTTATGGGATTTGAAGACATGATTACCCGTCTTGATGATGCCATCTGGAAAAACGGAAATCAGAGACTTGCAGAGGTGATTGGAGACCAGTATCCAGTTGCAATGATTGATGAATTTCAGGATACTGATCCTGTTCAGTACCGTATTTTCAGCAAGATCTATCTGAATCAATCCGACAAAAAAGGATTTTTTATGATTGGCGATCCCAAACAGGCAATTTATGCCTTCCGTGGGGCAGATATTTATACATATCTCACGGCACGTCGGGATTGTGAGGGCAATCTTTATACTTTGGACAAAAATTTTCGTTCCACTCACGGGATGGTTCAAGCAGCCAACCAGATGTTTGGTTTTGCCAATAACATGGCAACTCACCCTGAAGGACCTTTTCTTTTCAAAGATCAGATTCCATTTGAACCTGTATCTGCCAAAGGAAGAGATGAGCAGTTTGTGGTTCAGGATTCAGAGATGGTAAATCCTGAAATGCAATTCAAGGTTCAGGACTCAGAGATGGTAAATCCTGAAATGCAATTCAAGGTTCAGGACTCATACAGGGTTATATCAGGAATAAACCTGTGTCACCTGAATCAGAATACTCCTGTGAACAAAACCGGCAATGACGGTTATATTGAACAGATGGCACAACTGTTTGCAGATAAAATTGTCCGTCTGCTAAATCTTGCCGCACAAAGTCCACCCCGTGCTGGTTTTGCTGTTGCTTCGGGTTTTAATAATGATGCAGGTTTTGATAATGACACGGGTTTTATTGTCAAACCCCTGCGTCCATCAGACATGGCAATTCTGGTACGTAATTTTCGTGAAGCAACTGCCATCAGAAAAGCTCTGGAGATGCGTAATGTCCGTACAGTATATCTTTCGGATAAGGATTCTGTATTTGACAGCGAAGAGGCGTCGTCTCTTCTTTATCTTCTTCGTGCCTGTTCTGAACCCACAAATGAAGCGTATTTAAAAGCCGCCCTTGCTGTGCCTGTTTTAGCAATACCCCTGAATTTGCTTGATGAGCTGAATCAGAATGAAATCGCATGGGAAAATCAGGTTGAGCGATTCAGAAATTATCTTTCAATGTGGCAGCATCAGGGTGTTCTTCCAATGATACGGGCAAAGATTACATTGGTATGCTTGATAGTTATGAACATAGCAGGCTTGATTTTCCACAGACACAACTGTTTCAAGATATTATACCAAAAGAAAAGAGAGATGCTTTGCAAGATAGGGGTACTTTG
>JADGBP010000013.1 GCA_015231395.1 Desulfamplus sp.
AAGAGAGCATCAAGGAGAGTCTGCAAAAAGCGGAAGCTCTTCGGCAGTCCATTCTCAAAAAAGCCTTTGAAGGCAGGCTTCTTACCGAAAAAGAGCTGAAAGTCTGTAAACAGGAACCTGACTGGGAGCCAGCAGAGGTTTTGCTGGAGCGAATTAAGGCAAGCAAGGGGAAAAGCAATGAGCAATCAGATTGAATTTTATCAAGGAAATGATGGTCAGACACAAATTGAAGTAAAATTTATAGATGATACCATTTGGTTGACACAACTGCAAATGGCAACCCTGTTTGATAAAGATGTAAGAACAGTTAATGAACATATAAAAAACATATATAAAACAGGTGAATTAGAGATGGTTCCAACTATCCGGAAATTCCGGATAGTTCGTCAAGAAGGAGCGAGGCAGGTTGAAAGAGACATTGATCATTATAATTTGGATATAATAATATCAGTTGGTTACAGAGTTAATTCCAAGCGAGGTACTCAGTTTCGCCAATGGGCAACAGCTCGCCTGAAAGAGTATCTGATTCAAGGTTATGCAATCAATGAGAGACGGCTGGCGGAAAAACAACAGCAGGTTCAGGTGCTCAAGGACGGTATTAGAATCATCAACCGGGCATTAGAACAGAGTGTCACATCCATTGACATGGATTGGTTAAAGCTGTTTTCACGGGGCTTAACCCTTCTGGATGATTATGACCATGAAACTCTGGATGCCAAAGGGGTGACAACACAGGAGGTGCATTATCCAGATTATGAAGAGTATATGGAGTTTATACAATCCATGTATTCTGATTTTGAATCCGGTGTGTTTGCCAAAGAAAAGGACAATGGTTTTCACAGCTCCATCAATCAGATAAAACAGAGTTTTGGAGATCAGGATCTATATCCCAGCCTTGAGGAAAAGGCTGCTATGCTTCTGTATTTCATAGTCAAAAATCACTCTTTTGTGGATGGCAATAAACGCATTGCCGCCGCTTGCTTTATCTATTTTCTTAAAGAGAACAATCATCTTATGAAACCTGACGGACAGCCAGTCATCAGCAATGAAGCTCTGGCCAGCCTCACCCTTTTTGTGGCTGTCAGCAATCCCGCCGAGATCTATACTGTAAAGAATTTAATTATCAGTGTATTAAACAGGAGCAAAAAAGAGTGAGTGAATCAGCAGGAATCATTTCAAAGGTATGGAATTTTGCCAATGTCCTACGTGACGATGGTGTGGGTTATGGCGACTATCTGGAGCAAATCACCTATCTGCTTTTTCTGAAAATGGCAGATGAGTTCAGCAAACCTCCCTACAACAGAGATACCAATATCCCTGAAGCGTACAACTGGGAGAGCATTGCCACCAAAAAAGGGGCGGAGCTTGAGCTTCACTATATCACGCTATTACGGGAGCTGGGGCAGGCAACAGGTACTTTGGGGCAGATATTTACCAAGGCACAGAACAAGATTCAGGACCCGTCAAAACTCTCGAAAATCATTGACATGATCGACAAGGAAGCGTGGAGCACAATGGGTTCAGACCTCAAAGGCAAAATCTATGAGGGGCTGCTTGAAAAAAACGCCGAAGATACCAAAAGCGGGGCTGGGCAATACTTTACACCCCGTGCACTTATCAGGGCAATGGTTGAGTGTGTCCAGCCAAAGCCCATGAAAACCATTGTTGATCCTGCATGCGGTACTGGCGGGTTCTTTCTGGCTGCCTATGACTACCTTACAAGGAAGGGCAACACCCTTGACAGAGAGCAAAAAGAGTTTTTGAAAAACAAGACCTTTCATGGAAACGAAATTGTAGCCAACACCCGCAGAATGTGTTTGATGAACATGTTTCTTCATGACATCGGCGAGATTGACGGAACCTCTTTTATCTCCTCGGCTGATGCCCTTATTTCAGATGAGGGTGTACGGTACGACTATGTGCTGGCAAACCCTCCCTTTGGCAAAAAAAGCAGCATGACCATAACCAACGAAGAGGGGGAACAAAAAAAAGAGGAACTGAGCTACAACCGTCAGGATTTCTGGGCAACAACATCAAACAAGCAGCTTAACTTTCTTCAGCATATCAAAACCCTTCTTAAAATCAACGGTGAGGCAGCAGTCGTGCTTCCTGACAACATCCTGTTTGAAGGCGGAGCCGGGGAGACCGTCAGAAAAGAGCTGATGAAAACAACCGAACTTCATACAATCTTGAGACTTCCCACAGGTATTTTCTATGCAAACGGGGTAAAAGCCAATGTGCTCTTTTTTGATAACAGGCCGGCATCAAAAGATGCCTGGACAAAAGAGGTATGGATCTACGACTATAGAACAAATATCCACCACACCCTTAAAAAGAAGACAATGGGTTTAGAGGATTTAAGAGAGTTCATTGAACTTTATAGCCCTGAAAACAGACACAAGAGAAAGCAGAACTGGAGTCCTGAAAATGAAGAGGGTCGATGGCGAAAATTCAGCTATGAAGAGATTCTGGCACGGGATAAAACCAACCTTGATATCTTCTGGCTAAAGGATAAATCCCTTGCAGATCTGGACAATCTTCCTGATCCTGATATTCTGGCTTTTGAGATTATCCAGAGTATTGAAGCGGGACTTGATTGTTTCAGAGAGATATACAGTGAAATTTCCCCTGAATAGAGAGAGGTCACCTGCCTTGTAAAAACAAAAGCATATGATACTGAACATTAAAAAACGGTCTGTCAATCATGCCTTGAAAATCCTGTCTGACAAATAATAGTCGTTTTAAACAGTCGTTTTATCAAACAAATGAAACAAAGAATTATTCAAAAATGGGATTTTGTTAAAATGGGTTGACATGGCGTTGATAATAAGAGAAAAAGTACAACACTTAAAATTATGCGTCATGATAATTTTCTATATTTTTATTATACATTGAGTTTCAAACATTGAGTTTCTTATTATTACAGATTGAGTTTCAAACTGATATATATTGATATATTGTAGCCGTAACGTGCTCTTTATATTAACTTTTAAACATTAATTTTTAAACATTAATTTACATACTATACCCAATATGTAAACACACTACCATTTTAATATAATTATGGAGGATAAATTTAAAAGCATGGGTGAAGCGGCAATTAAAATTGGAAAAAAACACAAAAGTGTTTTTAAAGACAAGGTGATGGAGCTTCTGCCCAACGGCGGAAACCTCAATGCCTGTCTGACATGCGGTGCATGTGCGTCAGGGTGTCCTGCCACCGGTCTTGAAGGGATGGATCCAAGAAAATTCCTGAGAATGGCGGCCCTTGGAATGGATGAAGAGATATTGAGCACAAAATGGGCGTGGATGTGTACCATGTGTCAAAGATGCGTCTATGTATGTCCTATGGAAATCAACATTCCGCAACTTGTATTTCATGTAAGAAAATCATGGCCAAGAGAAAACAAGCCCAGAGGTATTGTGGGTTCCTGTGACCAGGCTCTGAAAAATGATACATGCAGTGCCATGGGTGCAACAGAAGAGGATTTCGAATTTGTTGTGAGCGATGTTTTAGAAGAGTATCAGGAAGCCCAACCTGAGTTTGCTGAGATGACAGCAGATGTCAACAGGGAGGGTGCGTATTATGTTCTGAATCAGAACTCAAGAGAACCTGTGACAGAACCGGATGAGATGGTACCTTTATGGAAAATTCTTCACCTTGCCGGTGCTGACTGGACATACAGCTCAAAAGGATTTGCAGCGGAAAACTACTGCCTGTTCATGGCAGAAGATGACAACTGGGAAAAAATTGTAAGAATAAAAGCAAAAGCTGTGGATGATCTCGGAGCCAAAGTCTGGCTCAACACCGAGTGAGGGCACGAACTATTCGCAGTCCTGGTAGGACTGAAAAAATTCAAAATTGAACACAAGTTTGAGATTAAAAGCATAATTCAACTTTATGCACAGTGGATCAGGGAAGGAAAACTCAAACCCAGTTCCGAGTGGAATAAAGAGAGACAAATCAAATTTACGGTACAAGATCCTTGTCAGCTTGTAAGAAAAACATTGGGCGATCCTGTTGCAGACGATCTTCGTTATGTAGTTAAGGCTGTGGTTGGTGAAGAGAATTTTGTTGATATGACCCCCAACAAATCAAACAACTTCTGCTGCGGTGGCGGCGGTGGTTTCCTCCAATCCGGCTACCCTGAGGCAAGACAGGCATATGGACAGACAAAAGCAAATCAGATACTTGCAACCAAGGCGGCTTACTGCATAACTCCATGCCATAACTGTCATGCTCAAGTGCATGATCTCAGCGATATTCATGGACATGCATGGCAGACAGTTCATCTGTGGACGCTGCTCTGCCTCTCCCTTGGTATTCTTGGTCCTAAAGAGAGGGCATATCTTGGAGAAGATCTTGTAGATGTTGATGTATTCCATCCTGAGTCAGGGGACGAATAAGAATAACGCCCCTTAAAATCTCATATTTTAATTGTTTATAGTTCAAAAGCTATATCTAAAGAGCTGCAAAATTAAGCAGTGAACCTTATTCATTTACAAAAAGCCCGTTGCAGATTATATTTCTGTAGTGGGCTTTTTTTTTACCATATAATTAAATTGGCAGATTAGGTGGCAATCCCTGCTGTTGCCCTTCTTAAAAAGAAGAGATACCAAAATATTTTTCTGGAAGTCTATAGAATTGCCCATACCGTTTGAAATAAAAGATGAACAGGGAGACCAATGACTGCAAAAAAAGGAAAACCACCAGTTGGATATTCAGATTTTAAAAATTTACGGGAACAAGAATTGTATTATGTTGATAAGACGCTTCTGATTAAAAAAATCTGGGAGAATTCATCACAGGTTCTGCTTTTTCCACGTCCCAGACGTTTTGGCAAGACACTCAATTTATCAATGCTGCGTTATTTCTTTGAAAAAATTGATGATTCCACTACAAGTGATAATTCCAAGGTAAATGATGATTCCAAAGTAAGCCTCTCAGGACTGAGTGATGATTCCAGCACAAGCCTATCAAGACTGTTTGAGGGGCTTTTTATTTCAAAACAACCTGAAATCATAACCCATCAGGGGCAATATCCTCTGATTTATCTGACATTCAAGGATGTTAAGGAGATGACATGGGAAAATTGTCTCTACCAGTTGAGACTTCTACTTGCTTCCGAGTTTTCGAGGCATAAGGCTTATTTTTTAAATGTTTTTTTAGAACTCGAAGAATCTGAAATTTTAAACGCTCTCCACGATCCCCTGACACCATCAGCCCCTTTGGCAATGGCACTTTCTTGTTTGATGAAAATTCTCAATCGTGCGACTGGACAGAAAATTATTGTCCTGATCGATGAATATGACACCCCGATTCATGCGGGACACCAATACGGCTATTACGAAGAGGTGATTCTGTTCATGCGGAATCTATTAAGCGGGGCATTTAAAGACAATTCCTACCTTGAAAAAGGGGTAATGACCGGAGTTCTGAGGATTTCAAAGGAATCTATTTTTACAGGCTTGAACAATATCTCGGTAAGTTCTATCACCTGTCCTGAATTTAGTAGTTATTTTGGTTTTACTGAAACAGAAGTAGAAAAAATACTCCGAGATTTTTCTGTAGAACATCCGCAGGAAGTGAAAGACTGGTATAATGGTTATATTTTTGGCAGACAGGTCATATACAATCCTTGGTCTATTATAAACTTTTTAAATAGCGAAGACCGTGACTTAAAACCCTACTGGATTGACTCAAGCAGCAATGATCTTGTTCGTGATTTGATTCTGAATGGTCCGATCTCTTTGCGTGAAAGTGTGGCAACTTTATTGCGTGGCGAATCCATCAGCTCTGTTCTGCCTGAAAATATCGTGCTTCGTGACATTGCCGCAACTGAGGAAAATATCTGGAGTTTACTGACCTTTAGTGGTTATCTGAAAGCATTAAATCCGAGAATGGAAGGCACACGTATTGTATATGATTTATCGATTCCAAACATGGAGGTACTTCGTTTTTATGAGGATACGATTCAAAGCTGGCTCAGGCAGCAGATTGGAGATCATCGTCTTCAACAGTTGCTCAAATCGCTGCTGCAAGAAGATATTGCAAGTTTTGAACAATACCTTCAAGATATGGTAGCGACAGTCCTGAGTTATCATGACACATCAGGAGATGAACCGGAACGTGTTTATCATGCCTTTGTGCTTGGATTGTTTGTAAACCTTGGCTCTCAATATGAAATACGTTCCAACAGGGAATCAGGCTATGGACGCTATGATGTGATGCTTATTCCCAAAAATCCACAACAGACTGGCTTTGTTTTTGAATTCAAGAAAGTCGATGGAAAGTATGATAAAACTGCTAAAACTGCTATAAAGAGTGCACTCAGACAAATTCAGGAGAGGAAATACGCTTTGGAACTGAGACAAACAGGTGTTCAGAGGATTCTTGGCATAGGCGTGGTTGTTCATAAGAAAAAAGTGTGGGTTGAAGCAGTGGAGTTATGAAAATAATTCACATAAGCCTTGATATTTATCTGGAAAACTATAAAAACCAGTTGTCTTTAAAAACCAGTTGTCTTTAAAAACCTGTTGTCTTTAAAAACCCGTTGCCTTGAAAAACCCGTTGCCTTGAAAAACTTGTTGCCTTGAAAAACCCGTTGCCTTGAAAAACCCGTTGCCTTGAAAAACCCGTTGCCTTGAAGAACCAGTTACCTTGAAAAACCATTGCCCGGATTAACCCGCTACCCGGATTAAAGGAGCCATTAGATGCCAGATAAAAAAACGATACTGATTGTTGATGATCAAGAATCAATCATCAAAGCCCTGAGGCGACTTTTATTGTCTGAAGGATATGATATTCTATCTGCACCGGACGGACCTTCCGCTCTGAAACTTATCACAAACAGCAAAGATAAAAGTGAGCTTTTTTTAATCATCTCTGACCAGCGGATGCCTGAAATGACCGGTACCCAGTTTCTGGAAAAAACAATGGACATTCTCCCTGATGCCATTCGATTTATTTTATCCGGCTATGCGGACAGAGATGATGTTAACAACGCATTCAAGAAAGGAGTTGTCCACAAGTTTCTTAACAAACCCTGGAACAATGATGAGCTTCTTATCCTTATTAGTCAGGCTTATGAGTCTCCTGAAAAATTAAAAACTTTTGCATCTTCCGATAGTCAAGAATCTGGATTACCCAATATAAACATCATGGACAAGGAGATTAAAAAATTTTATGAGAATCATAATAACAAAGTCCTTGGAAAACTTGCAGTATATCATGGATTCATTACTCAAGAGCAGTTAGATACAGCGTTGACAATCATGCAGAGTGAACAGCAGGCAGGACGAAATGTTGCATTGGAGAATATTCTGTTTGAGAAAGGGCTTGTCTCATCGGAAAATATAGGTAAAATCTTAGCCACAACCCGAAGAAGAGTAGGTAAAATATTTGGAAAAATTGCCATAAAGAACTTTGGCGTCTCTCAGACAGATATTGAAAGATGCCTTGCAATTCAGTCAAAGGAGTTCAGTGACACATCTACCTGTCGCCTTCTTGGAGATATTCTTGTGTCAGAAAAAATCCTGACAGAAGAGCAGAAGGAATCCATTGTCATTGATCAGGTGTATTCTGAAACGGAGGTATTAAGATCAGGCATTGCTGGTTCAGGTGTAAATAGCAAAGTCAGTGACGATACTGGAAGTAGAACTACTGATACTGGAAGTAGAACCGCTGGAAATAGGAGCACTGGAAATACAGCCACTGGAAATAGTGGCACTGAATATACAAGTACAACTGACTCAACTAAAACAGAGGCTATCAAAGGCGACGGAACAAATGACATACAGATGCCTCAAAATGAGCTTATCCTTAACAAACGGAAAAAAAATTTTTTCCGGCGGCGAGCACTTGACAAGATATTCTGCAAATCTGCCATCAACAGAAACTACGCGACCGAGCAGGAAGTTTTAAAGGCTTTGGAAGAACAACTGCTCCATTTTACCAAAACATTTGAACTCAAATTGGTAAAAGATATTCTGATTGAGCACTCCATCATTTCAAAAGACCAGGCAGAAATCATTATCGCTGCGACCTCACACTCTAAACCATCACCGGATTCTGTTTCGGGAGTAGTAAATACAGCGTCGTCTCCACAAGTGGCGGCGAGCGGCACGGAAAAAATCACTGGTACTGAAAAAGGTGAAGGAAAAATTACTGATACAGGTAAAATCACTGGTAAGGAAAAAATTATTGGTACGGAACAAACCGTAACAAATTCTGAAAAAACCATCTATATCGGTGAAAAAAATGCTTTTGAATTAACTTTATCTCCCCTGAACATTGAGGCTTCAATTCGGCTTATAGGGACTATGCCTGAAATTATGGACACAGATCGATTAAAGGTGCTGCTTGCCGAAAATCAGATAGTTTATGGTCTTGCCAGTGATGTGGCTATTGAACTGTTTCTCCAACATGCTGCCGAAAAAAAAGAGAAGTTTATAATTGCCAAGGGCAGACATGCAAAACCTGGGCGCGATGCCTTGGTGAAATATTATTTTGAGGATGAAAATACCCGTTTTGGCAAGGAACTCTCCTCAGGTAAATTTGATTACAGGGAAAGAGGCGAAATACTCAATGTCACACAGGGGAGTATTCTTGCTGAAAAAATTCCATTTATACCGCCAGTCAACGCCATTACAGTTTTTGGCACGGAAATTCCAGAACCCGCTCCGCTGGATCTTACCCTGACTGCTGGAAAAGGAGTTGGGATCTCCCAAGATGGATTAAAAGCCATTGCCCTGGTCAGTGGCAGACCAGATATGTCCCTGGGAGGCAAAATCAGTATCATGTCCGAGAAACTTATCAAGGGCAATGTGGATTTTAAAACAGGAAATGTGAAGTTTTTAGGGGATATCATCGTTCAGGGAACAATACTGGCAGGATTCAGTGTAATGGGTAACAACCTTACTGTAAATGATATTGAAGAGGCGGAGATTAATGTTGCGAATACGCTTATTGTAAAAAACAGTATCAATAATTCAAATATTAAAGTTGGTGGAAATATCACCGCCCAGTTTATTAAAAAGAGTACTGTTTTTGCTAACTGCGATGTGGTCGTCATGAAGGAGATTATTGATTCCACAATAATTACCAGCGGCAGAGTAATTGTCCAGCGTGGCAGAATTATGTCAAGCATAATTCATGCTGCAAAAGGGATTGAAGCCATGAATATCGGTAGCGAGGTCTCTTCTCCCTGCCAGTTGTTCTTAGGTTCAAATCATCATTCTAAAGGGATTCTTGACACTTTATCCCAAAAAATTGACTACCAGCAAGAGTATCTGCTCAAACTTGAAGCCCTTAATCAACAGTATGACCAAAAGAGCATACAGCAGTTGAACAGCTTAGCTGATGTGTCACGAATTCAGGAAAGACTGTTTTTGGAAAAGCAGAAAATTATGGAGGAACAAAAAGGAGTTACAAATGCCATTGTTAAAAAACAGATGGATGATTTTCTGGTTGACCTTAACAAAAAGTTATTGAAGATGGATGAAACCATAAACAAACTATTTGATGACAATGAAATTATGCAGACCAACTCCAAGGAGATCAAGGTTAAAATCAAAACTGTCAAGACAGCGTTAGAGCAGTTGAAAAATGAAAAAATCGGGTTTGAAACATGGTATGAAGATCAACAAAAGGCTGCCAGAGTAAATGGTATTAATCTTCTGGTTCAGGGTACAGTCACTGCCGGTACCGTTATTAACGGAACAGAGAGCAGTATGATAGTAAAGAACCCCATAAAAAATTCAAAAATCAGACAGGTTATAAACAGTGAAAATATCAATAAAATATTCCACGAAATCAAAGTGGAGTTAATGATTAAAAGCGGAAAAATGCATGCTTAAAGACAATAAAAACATCACAGAAGACAACAAAAGAATTCTGATCATTGATGATGACGAGGGAATACGAGAGACATATCAGGGCATTTTCGCACCGGAAGAAGAGTCTGACATCCTGCAAAAAGGAGCAACTCTTTTTGGTGCTATCTCTTCTGAAAAGCCAAAATCAAGGGAAAAGAGAAATTATCAACTCTCTGTTGCTGAAAATGGAACTCAGGGAATTGAGCTTGTAAAAAAAAACATAATTAATAACAGACCAATTGCAGTTGCCTTTGTTGACATGAAAATGCCGGGAATCAACGGAGCCGAGACTTCAAAGCTGATATGGGATATTGACCCGAGAATTAAAATTGTTATTGTAACTGCCTACAGCGAATATACCCCTGATGATATAATTGCCACAACCGGAAGGGATGATATATTTTATTTAAGAAAACCATTCAACCATGAAGAAATTCTCCAGTTTGCCCGTGCTTTAACCAATGAATGGAATTTGGAACATACTCAGGAGCTGCTTAAAATACAGCTTGAATCTGCTAACGAAGCTCTTGGGAATATGAACAAAACACTTGAAGATATGAACAAAGACCTTAAGGGAAAAGTCGAAAAACAGGCATCCCTGATTGTGCAGGCAGACAAAATGGCATCCGTGGGACTTCTTGCCGCTGGCGTTGCCCATGAAATCAACAACCCGCTCTCTTTTATTAATGGCAACCTTTTAACACTCAAACGATATCTGGAAAAACTTGATGCTCTTAACCTGAAATATGCAGAGATAGAGATGTTTCTCCGTTACTCTGGTCTTGAAAACGCACCAGCACTTCTGAATGAGCTGGCAGTATTCAAAATTGAGAATAAAATAGAGCTTATAATGACTGATATCAAAGATCTTACTGATGAATCCCTTGATGGAACAGATCGGATTAAAACCATTATCAATGACTTGAAAACATTCTCAAGGATTGATGAAGCCGAATACACCTCTTTGGATATCAATAAGGCAATTGACACCACCATCAATATTTTGTGGAATGAGCTAAAATACAAGACTGAAATTGTAAAAAAGTATGGAACGATTCCTCAAATAAGATGTTATCCTCAAAAAATAAGCCAAGTGCTTATGAACCTTATTCTGAACGCGGCTCAAGCATTGAATGATCAAGGCTCAATTACCATAACTACAAAATTTGTCACAAAAGAAGATGACGATTTTATTCAAATTATCATTGCGGATACAGGATGCGGGATTCCAAAGGAGAACCTGAACCGGCTTTTTGAACCTTTTTTCACCACTAAGCCCGTGGGACAGGGAACCGGACTGGGTCTGAGCATTACATATGACATTATCAAGTTACATAATGGGACTATTGAGGTATCAAGCGAGCTGGGTAAAGGGACTGAGTTTGTTGTAACAATGCCTGTCGGGGATTAAATAAAAGATAATTACTATAGACTTCCAGAAAAATATTTTGATATCTCAATTTTTAAGAAGGGCAACCGCAAGGGATTGCCCCTACTCTTGCCAATTTAATTATCTGGAAAACTGTACAATGCAATAGAAGGTAACTAAGGCAATGTTGGCTATCGGAGGGGGGATAGGGTAAGAATTGAAAAAAAAATCACAAAAAAAAGAAAAGAGTGAGAGTTTACAATCCTACAAAGAGAGAGCTGCTTCCTATTATAAATATCTACAGAAGTTGATCTGGCGACTTGAACAGATACTGATTAATAATGAAAACGAGTTTGAACAGCTAAAACGAGAACTTGTCAACAAAGCTATAGATTCAGGGAGAGCAGAGCTCTCAGCCATGCTCCTGCACAATATAGGAAATGCCATAACACCGATTTCCATCTATACCGAGAGTCTCAAAAACAGAAACTCTCTACAAACCTACCGCTATCTTTCCATGTGTTACAATGACCTTCTGGAACATAAAGATGATTTAACGCGATACGTTACAACAGATTCAAGAGGAGTTGAAATTATGAAGTATATGGGAACTCTAATTGAGAATCTTGAAGCCGACTGCAAGAACGTCACAGATATCATAGATAAAATTGATACTGGAATTAATTATGTTTCACAGGCTCTCACACTTCAGCGTGATTATTTGCCCAGCAAAAACCGCGTAAAGGAGAGAATTGATATAAACCTTCTAATATACGATGCACTTAAAATGCAGGCGAGTTCTATCTCCAAACGCAACATCACTTTGAAAAAAAATTTGCTGGAGACTATTCCCTATATCATTATGGAAAAAAACAGGCTTATGCAGGTGATTGTCAATCTTATAAAAAACAGTTGCGATTCCATTGACGAACACAAAGAGCGGACAGACCATCAGATTTTGATCTCCACCTACAGTAATGAAAAGCATATTGGATTGAAAATTACAGATACAGGTATCGGTGTTGAAAAGGAACGTCAGATGGAGATATTTAATTTTGGAGTATCAAGCAAGGGGTCATCAGGTTTTGGGCTTTATTACTGCAAAAGTCTGATTGAGGAATATAATGGAACTTTAACGATTGAAAGCCCTGGCAGAGGATCAGGTGCAACCGTTATCATGGAAATTCCCTACGCTTCCAGCAAGATAAATACTCTTGCGGAGAAAATCTGATATGGATAGCAATATAGATAGCAATGTGGCTACCAAAATTCTTGTTATTGATGATGAAGTCTATATAAGAACTGGTATTAAAAATTTTCTTGAAGATTACAATTTTAAAGTTCTTGATGCTGAAAATGGTCGGCAGGGACTCGAATGCTTTGAGCGGGAATCTCCGGACATTGTATTTTGTGATCTTATTATGCCTGAATTAGGTGGACTTGAAGTTCTTGACCATATCGTTAAAATATCTCCAGACACCCCGATTATTATTGTTTCGGGCGTAAATGATCTTTCAAATACTATGATAGCATTGAAAGCCGGTGCATGGGATTATATAATCAAACCAGTACAAGACATGACAGTTCTGCTGCATGCCATTGAAAAGTCTCTTGAAAAAGTTGCCCTGATCAGGGAAAAAGACATGTACAAAAAAAGACTTCTTAATGAAGCTGTGGATGCCGGAAGAACACAGTTGTCAGCCATGATTCTGCACAATATTGGCAATGCCATCACACCAGTTTCGGTCTATGCGGCAAACCTGAAAAAGAAAAATCCAGTTCAGAACTACCGCTATCTTGCCCAGTGCTACAGTGATCTTATGGAGCACAAAGATAATCTGACCGAATACATTTCAAAAGATCCCAGAGGTTCTGCTGTTATAAAATACATGGGAACCCTGATTGAAAATCTTGAATCTGATAACAATCACTCCACAGAAATCATAGATAAAATTGCATCTGGCGTTGATTATGTTGCACATATTGTCACAATCCAGCGTGACTACGCACCTGATAAAATTGAAGTCAAGGAGAGAATCAATATAAACCTTATAGTAGAAGATGCCCTGCAAATGCAAAAAGGCTCAATATCCAAACTCAATATAACGATTAAAAAAAATTTGCTGAATCCCATTCCCCAAATCATCATGGAAAAAAACAAACTTATGCAGGTGCTTGTCAATCTTATAAAAAACAGTTGTGATGCCATTGACGAAAACAAGGAGCGGACAGAGCATCAACTTGATATAACCACCTACTGTAATCAACAGCGTATTGGATTGGAAATCAGGGATACAGGTATAGGCGTTGATATTGAACTGCAAAAAAGTATTTTTGATTTTGGCACATCAAGTAAGGGTTCATCAGGGTTTGGTCTTTATTATTGCAAAAGCTTTTTGGAGGCAAATAAAGCTACGTTGACACTTGAAAGCCAGGGAAGAGGACTCGGATCCACAGTTACCATGGAAATTCCCTTTGTTCCTGTTCGTCAAAATACTTCTCTGTCTGGAGAGTAATGAGTCATGAAGAGTATTGATTTATCCTCTTCTATTGATTTATCCTCTCCGATTGATTTGTCCTCTCCGATTGATTTGTCCTCTCCTCTCAAGATAAAAGGCATATCTATTAAAAACCGGCTTTTTCTTGCCCCGATGGCAGGGCTTGGGCATGTGGCATTCAGAGAGCTTGTTGCAGAGTTTGGAGGTTTTGGACTTCTTTTTACTGGTATGTGCAGTGCAAAAGCAATTCCTCAGGAAAACCGTAATATCTCAAAAGTATTTAAATGGAGAGATGAAGAGCTTCCATATCTTGTGTGTCAGATATTTGGATCAGATGTTCACAGCATGGTAGCCGCTGCCCAAAGAGTTGAAAAAGAGGGCTTTTTTGGTGTTGACCTGAATTTTGGATGCTGTGCCGCCGCTATCTGCAAAAAAGGAAGTGGTGCTGCATTATTAAAGAATCCTGCTCTGGCAAGAGATATTGTAGCAGCAGTGAGGCAGAATATCAGCATACCGCTTTTTGTTAAATTCAGAACCGGATGGGAGAATAGTTCCCTTGATGCAGCACAGATGGCAGCATCTTTTGAAGATGCCGGAGCAGATGCCTTGGTATTTCACCCCAGAGTGGCACCAGACAGACGGTTACGCCCTCCGAAATGGGAACATATCCGGCTGGTCAAAGAGGCGGTTTCCATACCGGTATTTGGAAATGGCAATATTTTCGAGGCTTCAGATTGTGAAAATATGCTTAA
>JADGBP010000140.1 GCA_015231395.1 Desulfamplus sp.
ACCATATAGACCTTTTCAAGTCCAAGTCTGAGCATGGTTCTGGCACAGTCCACAGCGGTGTTGCCGCCACCGATAACAGCCGCTGTTCTTCCTAAATTCATTTTTTCGCCCATTGCTGAACTGGACAGGAATTTGATACCGGTAAAGCATCCCTTAAGATCATCGCCGGGAATGCCCAGAGCATGGTCTTTCCACGCTCCAATACCAAGAAATACTGCATCATAACCAGACGCTATCAAAGAACCAAGACCAAAATCCGAGCCGAATCTTACATTTGTGTGAGTTTCAATACCAAGCTTTGTGATTCCCTCAATCTCCCAGTCCAGAACTTTTTTGGGCAATCTGTATTCCGGAATACCATATCTTATAATGCCGCCAAGTTTTGGCATGGCTTCAAATATAGTGACCTGATGCCCAATTCTTCTAAGGAAGTATGCACAGCTAAGTCCGGCAGGACCACCACCTATGACAGCAACTTTTTTACCTGTATCAGGTGCACATTTGACAGGGATTCTTGAACCTGAGTTCATCTCATAATCCGCAGCAAAACGTTTTAGCTGGTTGATTGAGACCGGTTCATCTGCAATCCCTCTTCTGCAGTCATTTTCACACGGGTGAGGGCAGACTCTTCCACAGGAGAGAAGAAGCGGATTTCTCATGCGGATAGTCTGAACTGCGGATAAATAATCTCCGTTTCTTATGTGACTTATATACTGGGGGATATCTATTTCAGCCGGACATGTTTGAGAACATGGAGCAAGTGGATCTTGTTGCTGGTTAAATTTTAAAAGTTTATCAGACATTGTCTTGACTTGAATTATATTTTTAGGACACGCACTATTGCAAGCACCGCATCCTACACATTTATTTTCATCAACAACTGGAAAACCTTGCTTTCCCATAGTTAATGCACCAAATTGACAAGCTTTGACACAATCTCCAAGACCTAAACAGCCAACATGACAATCTCTTTGACCACCAAATACCACTGACATGGCTTTGCATGAGTTGACTCCAAGGTAATGGTATTTGTTTTCAGCCCGGTTTCCACCTTCACACATATTGCCTGCCAACCGTGTTTCCGCGGTTCCAGGATCCATACCCATCACGGCAGCGACCTTGCCAACAGCCTCGGCACTTGAAATTACGCAGACACTTGGGGAGGCTTTTCCGGAAACAACCGCCTGTGCCGCTGAACTGCAACCCGCATATCCGCAACCGCCGCAGTTAGCTCCTGCCAGATTGTTTTCAACCATGGCAATTCTTGGGTCTTCATAAACATAGAATATTTTTGATGCAAAACTGAGTAAGATACCGCATACAGCACCAATACCCAGCATAAATAAGAGTGCTTCTGTCATAATAACCTCGTGTTATCTGATTTTTTAAACCATTCCTTTGAAAGCAAAGAAGCTAAGTGCAATCATGCCGGCAGTAACAAGACCAATTGAGGTATCCTGAAGAGGTTTTGGCACCCTTGCGATAATCGTTCTCTCTCTGACTCCTGCAAACAGTATCAGTGCAAGGCCAAAGCCGACTGCATAAGTAAAGGACGATACCAGCGATTGCATGAAGGTGTACTCTTCATTTATGTTGATAAGACATACACCCATTACAGCACAGTTGGTTGTAATCAGAGGAAGAAAAATACCCAAGCCAGCATAGAGTGCAGGAATACTCTTTTTTAGAAACATCTCCACGAACTGAACCAAAGAGGCAATGATAAGAATAAATGAGAGGGTTCTTAAAAACTCAATGTCAAGAGGTTTCAAAAGATAAGTGTCTGTGATCCATGTAATAATACCTGCCAGAACAAGCACAAAGACAACTGCCATTGCCATGCCTGTTGCAGTCTCCATCTTTTTGGAAGTACCCAGAAATGGACAATTACCCAAAAACTGTGCAAGCAGAATATTGTTAACAAAGATACAGCTTATGGCAAGAACGAAATAGTCACCCATATGTTTGTCTCCTTTTTATTTCTTACCTATAAGATTCATTAGACACAGCATCAGGCCAAGGCATACAAATGCACCTGGTGCTTCAACCATAAAAGTGAACGGCTGAAATTCAGGTCCAAACACGGGACTACCAAGGATCGTGCCATTTCCAAGAGATTCTCGTACAGCACCAAGAGCACCGAGAGACAGGGTAAAACCTATTCCCATACCAAGACCGTCTGCAATCGAGAGAACTGGGGAGTTTTTAGAGGCAAATGCCTCTGCTCGACCCAATACAATACAGTTTACAACGATCAACGGAATAAATATTCCAAGTTTAAGGAATAGTGGATATGTATATGCCTGCATCACAAGCTCAACCACCGTAACGAAGGTAGCTATTATGATTATGTATGCAGCAATTCTAACCTTTGCAGGAATAACGCTTCTCAACAATGAAACCAGAAGATTGGAGCAGACCAGTACAAATGTGGTCGCAATTCCCATTCCAATTCCATTTTCAACAGATTTTGTTACCGCAAGAACCGGACATAGCCCCAGAACAAGTCGGAAAGGGGGAATTTCTGCCCAAAGTCCTTTGGTAAACTCTTTTACCATGGATTGTGCCATAATAATATCTCCTAATTGGCCATCTGTGCAGTCTGTTTTTCAATTTCAGGTTTCAGTCTGGTGTATATCTCTTGTGCCTTTTTGGCTGCAAGAGATACGCCTGCTGATGTAATTGTAGCTCCTGACATGATATCAATTTCTCCGCCATTCTTTTTTATGTCAAGATTTTTGTCCATCTTCATGCCGGCAAACTGAGATACGAATTTGGGGTCATCCTTGGCTCTTGATCCAAGGCCTGGAGTTTCACTATGAGTTGTTACGCAGACACCAATTATTTCGTCTGAATCAATATTAATTCCCACCATCAGACCAATGTCACCGCTGAATCCTTTTCCGCTTGTTTCAAAAATAACAGAATCAGGCTTACCATCATGTTTGCCAACAAAGAAAGTTAGCTCTTGATCGTTATCCATTATTTTAAACCGATCCTGCAATGGATCATTTGAGACATCGCTTAGAATCTGTTTAATGGCAGGTGCTTTCTGGAATTTAAGCACCTGCTGTTCAATCTGCTCTTTTGTTCCTGTTTTGACAGCAGCAAGCAATCCTCCTGAGAAGGCACTCAATACAGTCAGAACAATAACCATATTTATCATTTCACGCATTGGTTGCACCCTTTCCCAAAAGTTTTTGGTCTGATTTTATCAATTAGCGGGTTAATCAGGTTTATCAGCAGAATAGCATATACTGTACCATCAGGATAAGCTCCGATGTTTCTGATAAGAATTGTCATTACACCTCCCATAATTCCGTAAATAATCATGGGTATAATATTTACAGGAGATGTGGATGATTCAGTGGCAAGGAAAAATGCACCGAGTAAAGTATATCCAGTGAGCAGATGAAACATTGGGGATGCATATTTTACAGGATCGACCATGTTAAATATAAGAGCTGTAAAAATAATGCCCGCAATGTATGCTACAGAAACTTCCCAGCGGATATATCCTCTTATAATAAGGTAGATGCCGCCCAGTATGATTCCCGCACCAAATACAGAGCCAATAGCCCCTATCTGATTACCCATCAGCAGTGAGGTCAGAGTGAAAAGCCCCACAACTTCTGGACCTTGATGTTTAAGTGCATCAAGAGGGGAGAGTGCTGTAAAATCAAACTGATAGTTGACAAGTGCTGCGTCAAAATCAAAAAAGATTTTCCATGAGAGTGAAAGGATGGCAATACCGATTATTGCAGGATTAAATGGGTTGGCACCAATACCGCCAAATATCTGCTGACCCACAACTATGCAGACAAATGTACCGGTAATGACTGCCCACCATGGAATAGTGGCTGGCAGCATCATCCCGAATATTATGCCAATAACAGCGGCATTATAATCATGAATCGTAATAGGACGTTTGGAGATAAAGTTAAACAGTGCTTCCCATGCCATGGCACTTGCTATGGAAAGGCAGATAACACCCAGTGCTGCCATTCCGAATTGCATGACACCAAAAAGTGTGGCTGGAAGGGCGGCTGCCATGATATTGAGGTTCATGGTATTGATACTGTCGCCATCATGCCAGAACGGGGCGTGGGATACTGTAAATTTGTTCTGTTTAAACATTTTCAGCCTCCGTTTCAATATCTGAATCTATTTTCGTCAGCTCATGCTTTCCAAGCCGGATATATTGAAAGATAGGGATTTTTGCCGTGCATACATAACTGCAAAGCCCGCACTCAATACATGAGAACAGGTCATAGCTGTCAGCAGCATCCTGATACAGGTTGGCTTCAAGATATCGGACAAGGATATTCACCGGCACATTGGCGGGACAGATACGAACACAGTTACCGCAGTTTATACATGGATAATCTGATATCAGCGGAATATCGTTAGCATCCTGAATAATGATATTGTCCATATCCGGTTGAACAGGGTGGTAGAGTGTGTAGGCAGCAGTGCCTCGCAGAGGACCGCCAATGATAATTCTATCTTTTTCTCCGGTTTCAACACCAATGTGGGTGAAAATTCGGTGAATGGGAGTGCCAATAATGGCGGAAACCCTCGTTTTTTTGCCTTTTTTATCTATGACTGTGATAATTTTTTCATAGACAGGCAGTTTTTCCGCATATGCTTTGACAAGGGAGAGTGCCGCCTCAACCGAGATAAAACAGACACCCATCTCTTCGCAGGTTTTACCCGGAACAAAGTTAACTCCAAGGTGATTGACCATTATCATTTGTGGCAGAGAGCTTACGTAGTCAGATGCAACTTTAACCATATTCATGCCATTGAACGCGGAGAGCTTTGCCATTGATTCAGGCATTGCAATCGAGATATCACTGATTCCGGTCAACTGTCTAAGAAGAGCGGTTGCCTTGGATATGTCATCCCTGAATCTTGTCAGAAGATATTGCCTTGTAGTGCACATAAGATCGTCATCAACACCGGTGATAACAATCTTGTTAATTTTGTTTGCCGAATCTGCAAGCTGCTTTAGTGGAGGATTCCCGGGAATACCTCTTAAATAGCGGTCTGCGGTCACAATATCCGGGGTGCCGGCAAACTCTGTAAAGTTGCTATCAATATCCTGTGTTGTGTTTGTTTCCAGGATAAAATATGTTGCAACCGCTCCAAAATCCCCTGTAAATGGAGCAATGGATGTGATGGTACCGGAAACTGGGGACGTTACATATTCCTGACTATCTTTGTACAGAAAAATTCGTTCCCCTTTTTTGACCATATCACCTTTTTTGATAAGGGATTCTCTTGTGCTGTCCAATGTTTCGTTCAGCAGGAGAATCATCCTGGGTGGTATGGGAATTGATTCCGGCTCTTTTGGACCTGGTTCAACCAGATCACACATGAGCTTTGGTTTAGTCAATCCGATAAACGATCTCTTAATCATAACAAGCCTTTATCTGGTGAAATTGGTGAGCCATGCTTATTCCCTGATTGCTTACATGAGCGGTTTTAAATCATGTATTATCAGGTTAGTTTGCATGACATGAATTACACTCCACGGGGCCTGCACCTTTTTCTTTGTGGCAGCCTATACATTGTGCGTGGAATGCGTCTGTCCTTCCCGGCATGCTTTCATCTCCGGTAGCCTCGTGACACTCTTTGCAACTATAGATTTCATCATCTTCAATATTATGATGACAATCAAGGCACGACAGGTCATAATCCTGACTATGCACGGCATGGGTAAAAAGTACCTTTCCGGCAGCATTCTGGAACATTAATCGTACAGGTTCTTCAGGTGCAGGCGGCGGGAATGCGGCATAACAGGTGAGTCCGGTAATAAAAAGTACAACTGCCAGTAACGAAGCGATTTGTAAGTCTTTTTTCGAGGTCATGGTTATTTGCCCTCATCCTTAATGTGGTAAAACTTTAATGTTGTAAAACTATAGCCACTGTTAATACGATAAGTGAAAAGCTTTGAAAAAACTTCCGAATTAAAAACTTTAACTCTACTATATCAGAACATCATAATATTCAAGTGAAAATAGAATTTTCTTGAAATTTAGACGAAAATTTTCGGCATCCTTCATATCAACCCAAAAGTAGTTTACACTTTCTTGAGGCGATTCCCCAAAATGGGGAGTGTGCTTAAGAAAGTGTAAACTTAAAAATGAAGGATGCCAAGTTTTCTTAATAATTTCAATACTCTTCAATTTTAATACCACGGATTCAGGAAGTAGGTGAACGATTACCAAACAGTGTTCGGAAAATATATTAAGCAATACGCCAATTAACGCTCGCTAATGCATTCGGTTAATCAAAAACACTCTCTATGATTATTGTGGCTTCTCGCCCAGGACCAACAGATACAATTTTGATTTTAACCCCTGATAACTCCTCAATCCTGCTTAGATATTTTTTGGCGTTATCTGGAAAATCTTTGTAATCAGTCAGATTTGATGTGTTTTGC
>JADGBP010000141.1 GCA_015231395.1 Desulfamplus sp.
AACTCAGACCATGCAGCAAGATCTGAATACTCAATTGCGGGTTCCTGCCTTTGCTGCAAGTGCACTGGCAGGAGGCAATGTCATTGCCACATTGAAAAAAATCATCTCATTGACGTTGTCGTCAATTCAAGACCAACTATTTTAAGGAGGTGCAAATTTGAACAAACTATCTACTAATAACACCAACTCTCCGGTAAGTGAACTTAAGCACCTCATGCTTTCTATTGACAATGGGATAACAAATGAGGTGAGCCAAAGCATCATCAAAATAACAGAGGGATTAGGCAAACAATGGCAACGAGACAAGGTGTTATTAACATTTATCAAGATGACCCGTGCATTGATCGAATATGCTGTGTCCCAAAATAATAATTTTCATAAAGATACAGTTCCAATGATTAATTCTCTTGTCAATCAAATGGACAATCTTTCCAGCTCTTCAGGAAAAAACCTGCCAGATGCAAAAAAACAGGCTCTTTTATCTGAAGAAATTGCAAAATACAATAAATTAAAGCAACAGATAAAATCTACTCCACGACAAGAAATTTCAGATAAATCCTCCGCGTCACAGGCAATTATTATTGCTGGTCTGAAAAGTGCTATTCTGTCATTAGACTGGGAAATCACGGAAGAACTCATTCAGAAGCTGGAAAGTGAGGCAATAAAGCTTCAAACGTATTGGCAAAACAGTAAAATTCACCTCGCCTTTCTTCAGATGTTCAGAAGTATTGGAAACTATGTTCTGAATAAAGGATCAAATACTCATCCAGACTCAATTTCACTTCTTAACTCACTTTACACTAGTTTTGAGAGAATAGTTCTAAATCCGACAATGACAATGTCGGAGCAAAAAGAGATCCTGCTAAGAGAAATGAAAAAATTTAATACTCTCAAACAGACTATTTCTTCTTCAAAAGCACCCCCCACCCCTAAAGTCCCCAAGGAACGTCCATCTGTAAATCTTATGGATGACCTCATGGGAACTAAAACGAGTAATCTTTCCCCTGTAGATGACCTTATTGAAGAGATTCATATGCTTCAAGATTCCGGAACCAGAACCCATTCTCTTGATGCCACTACGGCTTCCCATACCTCGAGTTCCTCAAATCCTGAAATTAAGGAAGTGATTCCCAATCGCCTAAAAAAACAGCCCATACTTGAAATAGAAACCAGATTAGATGCATTTTTTAATGAAGACGAATCCCTATCAGAGCTCTCATTTGCAGATTCCGGAGAAGAGGTTGTTCCATACAAAAGCGATAAAGCATCATACGGTCCTGATGATTCAGACCAGGAACTCATTCTCAGTGATGATGGTACAACAGAAGCAGAGGTTCAAGAACTTGCATTTAAAGATGATTCAGCATCAGAATGGAATGAACTATCGTTTGAGGAGGATGATTACTCAAAACAGGATATCGATCATAAAGTTGAATCAGCCATAAAACAGCCTCCCACTGAAAATAGAGGCGTGACACAACCCTCCGAAAACATAAGTATTACACAGCCTTTTCCTGAAAAAATGGGTATAGCAGAAAATGAGATTGCACCTGGTGGACGCGACAAAGTTCCAATTTCAGATGGTATGGTGCCATATGATTTTCAAGATGAATTCTTTGACGATGATATTGACATTGAAACTGATATTGCAACTGATATTGAAACACCTGATGACAACCAGAAAGAACAATCTTTGAATATGCAGAGATTCGAGGATAAACAGGATAGAATAGCAGTAGAAAATGCAAAAAAATCAGCAACTGAAAGAGACACAGCCTGGGATCAGGATAGTGAAACAAACAAAGATATGGAGATGCTTGAAGATCTGAAATCTACTCTTGCACAATGCATGTTCCATGGAGGTGTCAATGAGATAGAAGAGATTAATAAAAAGATCTTGGCATTGGAACAGTTATGGGTTGGGAATCCTGAAAAGCTGATTTTGTTAAAAATGGTCAAATCACTGACCGAATATTTTGATCTTCTTTCACCAGAACCCCAAAAACAAACGCTGGATCTTATGCTCTATATTGTTCAATCACTGGGAGAGAGAGGAATTAAATCAGCAGAATCTAAATCATCAGAGAACAAAAGTGCTAAAAAATTTAATAAAAATGATTTACTTGATGTTTTTTCCAAATATATTGACTTTCAAAGCATTATGGTTAAGAAACAGATATCCACATCACAATTGAGCAGTCAAAATAAAACAGGAGAACATGTCACTGAAAAAACTATGGTTTCCGATTCATACCATAAACCAGAAAATCTGATAGAACAGGAGCTATTATACGATAAATCTCGGGAAGATATGTCAGACATCGAAAAAAAGCTCACAGAACCCAGAGGCTTATGGTCAAAATTCAAAAAATGGCTTGGATTTTAAAAAATCAATAAGATCCATTTAAATATAGACGATAAGGAGAACAAAATATTGATTTTTTTTTGCGAAGATTGCGGAATAAGAAATAGTTTAACTGATGAGTATATTAATGACGGCATTGTCACATTTAGATGCTGTTCATGTAATTATTTGAATTCATATCCATTACCAGGAAATACTCGTCAATCTTCTATCAATAATCCCCCCGGACAAAATACAAAAAAAGATACTCCTGAAAAGCAGAAGAAATTAGAGCAAACGGAATAGTAAATGTATTTTTCACGGTAAAATGTGTTTTAACGATAAACTTAAACTAATCGGAGGAGTCAATGTCAGCTCAGACAGTCATTTTGATTTTTACTTTGGTCATTTATATGATTATTATTTTTGTATTTAATAAAGCACGTAAAAAATATGCAGGAGGAAAGGTTGGAGAGGTTATTAATTTGATTCTTGTGACTGTTGCCTTGCTATTTATTGCAGATTATGCGGGAATTATGTCATCGTATGTTGACAGAGAAGTTATTGATACCATCAAAGCCCTTTTCAGAACGGCTGGTCTTTCTTTTCTTGCGTATGGCGGGGTTCGGGTTGCCGACTCATGAACCGATCAGATTAAACTGTCATGTCCGTCCGGATTCCAGACATGGCAGTTTAATTGAAAAATGAAAACAATCCCTTTGATTTAGCACGTTGTATCTCTGTGCTGCTTCGTGGAGATGTCATATTGTTGATTATATTCGTAACATCATTGACAATTCTGTTTTTCTCCAGTGATTCAGCATGATATTTTTTTACATATCCAATGATATTTTCAATATCCTTTAATATAGTCTGTATGGGATTCATTCCTAAAATACTTGCAATCTTCTGAAGCACAAGCGTTGTATATTCGTTAAAACCATTAATAAGTATCTCTTTAACCCCATCTTCTTCTCCCTTGTCAATTGCCTCCATCTGCTCAATAATAGATTTAATGTTAGAACTTGAATGATTTAAAGGATGATAATTTTCAAACATCTGTTTGCAATCATCAGGAAGATCTGCTTTTACCTCATTAAAAAGCGATGATGCTCTTTCTCCAAGTTCATTTTCAATATTTTTAATAACAGCCTGAAGAATATCATTATACACAGTTATCACTGCAGAATATTCATCCTTACCCGGACTGTCACTTAGCTGAACCTCTTCTTTTTGTTCAACCAATCCATAAGAATTAAGCGAAAAAATAATCTTGTATACGGCAAATTCATCATAACCGCTCTGTGCAACAATCTGACGTATAGTACGATTGCCATCAATTAACGAGAGAATCCGCCATTCATTGGCATTTAATCTGATTTCATCTTCTTTGTTCTGGACATGCCCTGAAATTCTGAAAACAAGATTTTCACTGGTGATAACGGTATTTAACACAGACATCTCATCAATTCGTCTTGAGGCTTCAAGAATGAGCTTCATGGGATTAAGCTGAGTTATTACCATGCCTTCTAAGTTTAGCTTGATATCTTTATATTCAAATTTCCCCTTTTTCCAGAGAAGCAGGCTATACAGTATCTCTTCAACCTGTTTTGTATTATATTTTTTTAGAGTACTCATGGTTACATACCCCTTATCAACAAGTATTTTCCCAAGAGACAGCTTTTGTTCACGACCAAGGGTAAGACATTTCTGCAACTGATCTGCTGAGATAATGCCATCTCGTCTGAGTATATATCCAAGCCGTGCTTCTTTCTGAGAACCAGAGGCATACACAATGGTTCCTGCCTCAAAAAAAACCTTACACTCATTATCCCCACTCGTCACTCTGAGCATACCGGTTTTCTGGTCATTGCACAAAAGCTGAAGAATACTTGTCAGGAACAAGCCCTCAAAATCACCTTGAAGATTCATAATAAAAACTCGCTTGTTTAAGGATTTTTATGATGTTGCCATCCATGAGATAACTATATGTTGCATATAAATGACATACTATAATAATATGGATATCAATGACAACCGGAAAAATTAGAATATATTATATTTTTACCGTGAAAACAAATCTTGTTTTTATTCTCGGGGGTGGTCGGATTCCCATCCGACCATGAATATTTACCGTAAAAACACATTTTATCATGAAACATACATTTATTTCTCTAAAATACAGGAGAACTCCTCATTCGTTATGCTTGACATTATGATTCAATTTACAGCCTGCTGCCGATCCTATGGTCTAAGGGTTTCCACAAGTGAAGTGTTGGACTGTATCCGGCATCTTACCCTGATTAATCCACTTGATGAGAGAGAATTCAAAACTGTTCTTCTGAGTAATTATGCAAAAAGCAGGCGTGATCAGAGCCGGTTTAACTCTCTTTACGACCTTTTTTTTCATGGGATTACAGATATAAATCCAGAAAATAGCTTCACACATCTTTCAAGCACATTCAATAAAATTATAGACCTTGTAGAAAAAAAACAAGACAACGACTTAACCGAGAATGCTTTAACTGATAATACTTCAATCAATCATGCTTCAACTTATAATGACGCAACTGATAATGCTCCAACTGATAATGCTCCAACTGATAATGCTCCAACTGATAATGCTCCAACTGATAAGGATTTAACCCAAAAAGCTCTTACAGAATTTATGCGAGGAAAACCAGCAGAATTTTTAAATCTGATTCACAAACTTAATATAATGTCTGTTAAACAGCAAAAATTTTTTAAATCCAACATGGATCAACTCTCTGCAAAACTTGGTATTATGCTTGCCATTAACCAGATGAGACAAAGAATTATGACACTGACTGGCAGTCATTTTGACAATCTGGATCAGGAGAGTATCAAATTGGTAAATCGCCATTTTGCAAATATGTTAGATCATGCCTACGCTCTTCTTACAGATGAACCCAGAGAAAACAATGACAGTCTTGTAGAAAAAAAATCACAAATATCAGCTACTTCAGAAATTGGTCAGAAACCATTTTCCTCCTTAAGCAGCTTTGAAGTAGCAAAGGTAATGGAAGTCATAGAAATATTTGCCAGAAAATTGAAAGATCAAGCCAGCAGACGCTTCCGCATTAAAAAAAGAGGTGCTATAGATATCAAGAAAACCCTTCGCCATTCAGGAAAATATCAAGGAGTTCCTCTTGATATAAAATTTAAGGACAAAGCACTGAATAAAAGCTCTATTATCATTCTTTGTGACATATCAGGATCTGTCTGGTCATCTGCAAGATTCATGCTTAATGTCCTCTATGCTTTGCAGGAGTGTTTCTCACGAGTTAAAAGTTTTGTTTTTGTTGCACAGCTTGCCGAAGTGACTGATTATTTTCAAAATACCGGAACCAACTCTGTTAATGGCATCAATACTGCAATTGACAAAATACTCAACAGCAATATAATAAACACAAGTGAACATACTGATTATGGTGCTGTATTCAGCACTTTCAAAAAAGAACAGCTTCATCTGTTAAATCATAAAACTACTGTGATTATCATGGGAGACGGTCGTTCCAATTATCTCAATCCTCAGGCACACATGCTGGCTGAAATCAGGGAAAAATGCCGAAGAATCATCTGGCTTAATCCGGAACCTCATAACACATGGAACAGCGGAGACAGTGAAATTTTTGCATATAAAATCCACTGTCATGAAATCAGGACATGTATGAATTTGAACCACCTGACGCAATTTGTCAGGGAGCTTGTGCTCTAATTTTTATCGTGAAAACACTTTTATTTTTCATAATCCGGGAGGCAGAAACCTCTGCCATGAGCGTTACCATGAAAATGCGTTCTGGTTTTCATGGTCTGGAATGGTCGGATTCCAGTTATGGGCGTTTAATGTACATATTATTTCTACGAAGAGGTGAGCATGGAGAAAAAAAGAGCCGCATTTGCGGGTTCATGGTATCCCGAAGATGCACAAGAGTGTAAAGAGATACTTATTAATGGTTTTAACGAATATACAACGCTTGTGCTTCAGAAGATTGCAAGTATTTTAGGAATGAATCCCATACAGACTATATTAAAGGATATTGAAAATATCATTGGATATGTA
>JADGBP010000142.1 GCA_015231395.1 Desulfamplus sp.
GACAATAAAGGATTTTCTGGGTCTCCCAGAGTTGACGCTTCTACTTGTGCTTTTATATCTTCTTCTAACATCTTGTCTTTGTAGGTAATCCTTTTTCTCCCGCCCCTGATTTACGAATCCGACCTTTGCTCCTAATGGGAATAGTATAGAGCATTGCGATATGCAGATTCCAGCAGGAGCTGTCAAATTTGGTAAATCTAACACTCTATGCTCATATTCTGGTAAAGAAAAGTTAGATTTAAGCTCTATGCTTCTATCTGCTGAAATTATGAATCTACCAGGATACATGGAATTTATATTACCGGGTCAATATAGAATCAGCTTACCATTGCAGCGAAGTGGTGTATCAGTTCAACAGAACACTATCGCTTCGTCAGATGATAATAATAATGATGGAATAAGCTATCTTCCTCTTGTTATCAATAGAGATGGCTGGTGGACTATTGTCGTGATGTCTAACACCACGGACAAGACAAAAAAAATTACTATGTCACTTACTAATGGTCAAAAAATAGTTCGCAATATAGCCGCATACGGTCAAGATATATTTTCTATAGGTGATTTACTAAACAGCTCTTCCAATTCAAACAACTCTTCAAATGCGTTGGAAGAGAATAATGTAAATATAGGTATCTCTGGAGTTATAGAAAACAGCGATGGAGTTAGTGGTGCTGTGTTCATAGGAAACAACAGTGGAGCATTAACAGGATACTCTATTGAAAATGCACTATCAACCACCCTTTATATGCCATTAGTGGTGCAAGATAGCAGTTGGTGGACAGTTATCAATCTGTTTAATCCAAATGACAAAATTGCATCTATCAGCATAATATCTTATGCTGAATCGGGTAGTATGCTGGGTATCCAATCTGGTAAAATGGAACCAAATGAGACTATAATTGAGACATCGCAATCCTTGAAATTGCCTGATAAAACAGCATGGGTCAAAATAATTTCTGACAAACCTTTAGCTGGTAGTGGATTCTTTGGAATGGAAGATAGCAGTCAATTCTCAGGAGTGGGACTATCTAATAATTTAGCTGCAAATGGCGTAGTTATGCTCTCTGACGATGGCGATTGCGGAGCAGTATTTGCTAATCCTTCGTCTGAATCTGGGATAATTCAACTTAAAGCTATGGATTCAAAAGGGAATCAGATTGCTCAAAAGAGTTTGGATATAAAGAAAAATGGTATGATAGCTGGATTGATAAGCCAATTTTTTAGTGCAAAGGATATAGCTAAATCTCGTTATATTATATATTCATTTATTCCAAACAAGACTTTAACTGAATCTAATGGTATTGTTGGCTTTCGTATCTATATCCCTTCAGATGAAGCAAAAATAGATACTGTAGAATTGCTTGAATTTTGATTTCCAAGCTCGGGTTCATATCCTGCCCCTTATTTCGTAAGATTGCATTTGAATATCCAGAATGCCATTGACTACTCCTTATTTCAGTATTTGGTGATTATCACTATGGAGTCGTAAATAAATAACTTATGCTTAATGTTTGGAATTTGCTATATTGAAGAAATGAATAAGAAGCAATTATTTTACAGGTAAAACAAAAATACAAAGTACTATATAAAGTGCTTGATGAACGATCTCGTAGAATATGGGCAGGTACAGAGGCAAAAGCCATAGGTAGAGGCGGTCAACTGCTTATAGCCAGCAACAGGTTCCATAAAAACACTGTTTCAGCTGGAGTAAAAGAAATAAATGAAAAACAAGAGATTGGAAAGGTCGGATTCGTAAATCAGGGGCGGGAGAAAAAGGATTACCTACAAAGACAAGATGTTAGAAGAAGATATAAAAGCACAAGTAGAAGCGTCAACTCTGGGAGACCCAGAAAATCCTTTATTGTCGGTAGTAAAGTACAAGAAAAATAGCCGATGTTTTGCTTTATCTCACAGAATTGGCGGGAGAACCTCTTTATTGATAGGGCGACAGTTGTAAACCTTATCGGAAGAACTTCGACAAAAACGGGGCTAAAAATAAAAGCAAAACTTGATGAAAATGAATATCAAAAAGGCATTAAAGTTTCTGACGAAGAATTAGCAGTATATCAATTGAAAGACACGAATTCCATGGAATGGAATTACACAATTTATCCACAAAAATCATAATTTATTTTTTTACAGTTCCTAAGGCAAGGTTCGGGGGCATAAGTCCAAAAAGCCTGTTTGTCTTTGTCAAGGTGACCAATTACGACCAAACCGTTTTATGTGAAAGTCTCTTTAAGGAATGAGCACGAAATAAAGTTCCCATTTACAAAGCGGGAATACACGCCTATCAACAGTGGACTATTCCGAAATGGGTAAGTTATTTAAGACTCATTCCTAAATATAGTTTTCCAGATAATTAAATTGGCAGAAAATATTTTTTGGAACTCTGTCGCCGTGGGGCTAAAGCCCTCGGCTAACTCATAAAGGAAGCCCTCTTAAGAGGGCTTGGGTATAAATTAGCCCAGAGCTTCAGCTCAGGGCTGGATAAAAAGACTTTTCTGGAAATCTATAGTCATGATTATATGACTTTCATGCTTCTTTGTGGTCGAGAGACAAATACCTCGTTCCGGCCGTGCTGGTTATCCAGAGCATTTATAAATATTATGACAGGAGCGTTTATAAATATTATGACAGGCAAAAAAGATGAGAGTCAGAAGTCAGAGATTGAAGCCTTAAAAAAAGAGATTCAGGAACTCAAGGAAAAGTTCAGTGAGCACTCCAGACAGACAGAGCGTGCAATAAAGACCAAAAGCGAGTTTCTGGCAAACATGAGCCACGAAATCAGGACTCCCATGAACGGTATTATTGGAATGATGCACATTCTTATGGATACCCCTTTGACACAGGAACAAAAAAAATATACAAAACTTGTCTTCTCAAGTGCGAATGCTCTTTTATCCCTAATCAACGACATTCTTGACTTCTCAAAGATTGAAGCCGGCAAACTTGAGTTTGAGAACAGAAACTTTGATCTTCAGATTACAATGGAAGATATCAATGCTATGCCGGCAATTCAGGCAAAGAACAAGGGTATTGATTTTATATTCACCATGAGACCTGAAGTGCCACGTCTTCTCAAGGGAGACCCAGGCAGACTGCGTCAAATAATGAACAATCTTACCGGCAATGCTATCAAATTTACTGAAAGCGGTAGCGTAACTGTTCAGATTACCCTTGAAGATGAGACTGACACTCATGCACGACTCAAGTTCTCCATTGATGATACTGGTATCGGAATTCCTCCGGATAAAATTGACAATCTATTTCAATCCTTTCAGCAGGCTGACGCATCTATAACCAGACAGTTTGGTGGCACAGGGCTTGGGCTCTCCATCTCAAAAATGCTTGTAGAACTAATGAACGGACAGATAGGTGTTGAGAGCGACGAGTTCATAGGCAGCACATTCTGGTTCATCATTGAGCTTGAGAAACAGAAAGATTCAGATATCTCGGAGATGGACTTTAATATTGAATTTAGCGGCAATATTGTTAACCAGCGGGTTCTTATTGTTGGAGATGACATTACAGCGTGTCGTTCTCTGCAGGAAAATCTTACGATATTGCACCTTGACACTGATACAACAGACAGCGTGGAAATGGCACTGGAAAAGCTTATAGAGGCAGCAGAACGAAATAATGCTTTTCAGATGCTTATTGTTGATATCCAGAGCGGGAGTATAAACCCTGAAACACTTGGGAAAAGAGTACATGAGATACCCTTACTTGATGATACCAGATTGATTCTGATTACAGCAACTGGTAAAAAAGGTGACGCGAAATATTTTGAATCTCTTGGATTTTCAGCGTATATAAGCAAACCTGTGGATTTGGATATGCTTAATGACTGTCTCAAAGCCGTGATGTGCCATACTGTAAAAAGCTGTTCTCAAAATATAAATCCTCAAAGTATAGATTCGCAAAATACAGATTCTCAAAATATAAATCATGCTGACAATCTCTTGGATTCAGGATCCCAGCTTTACCACCCGATTAAAATCCACCACCCGATTATCACAAGACACTCCATTGCAGAAAATAGAAAGCATATCAAAAAAATTCTTGTGGTTGAGGACAATGAAACCAACATGATTGTGGCAAAAACCCTTTTGTCAAAACTTGGATATCATGCTGAGGGGGCAGTTAATGGTAAAGAAGGTGTGGACAAAATACAGGCAACCCATTATGATATCGTTTTTATGGATTGCCAGATGCCCATTATGGATGGATTCAATGCAACAAAACATATCAGGAAACTTGAAAAAGATAGAATGCTTGAAAGAGATGGAGTTCCTGAAAGAGATAGAGCTCCTCAAAGAAATAAATCTCGTGAAAAAGATAGAATCTTTGGATGGACTGAATCACATATCCCTATCGTTGCCATGACAGCCAATGCAATGAAGGGAGACAGAGAAAAATGTATTGAAGCAGGAATGGATGATTTTATCTCAAAACCGGTTGAGCCGGAACAGCTTTCTCGGGTATTAAAGAAATTTTTATCGACCACGCAATGTAATGTAACAACATTTAATGCTCAAACTATTACGGCGGATCAGGAGCATTATATTTCCGATGGAATTAAGAATATTTCAGAAGATCATAAGCATCATCTATCTGATGGAATCCATAATTCTAATTTGGTAGATAATATTTTAAATGGTCTTGATCTGCCCGCAGCACTTGATCAGTCAGTAATATCTAATCATTGGTCTGCAACACTTGATCAGCCAGCAATACCTGATCGGTCTGCAATACTTAATCAGCCAGTAACACTTAATCAGCCTGTAACACTTAATCAGCCTGTAGAAATTGATCAGCCTGTGTTGCAAGATACTTTAAAGCCGTTTGACAAAGCAGCTATGCTTGAAAGATTTGGAGGCGATGAAGAGTCAGTATCCTTGATTGTAGGACTTTTTGTTGAAGAGGCTGATGAGCTTATAACATCTTTGGAAGATTTTGTTAAAAACAGGGATATGGAATCTATCAAATCCATTAGTCATGCCCTAAAAGGCTCTGCCGCAAATGTCGATGCAATTCCTCTTAAGATGAGAGCACTTGAGATGGAAACGGCTGTAAAAAATGAGATAGAAAGGGATGGAAAAAAAGGCTCTGAAACAAGCATTCCATCAATCTTAGAAGAGATAAAAAAAGAGTTTAAACTTTTTGTAGATTTTATAAACTATTGACCATATGTGAGAATGCCAATGATTGATATAAACACCATGTCTGTTTTGATTGTTGATGATATGAAAACCATGAGGCTTTCCATACGCAACATGTTTAAACAACTTCGTCTCGGCAGTACTATCCGTCACTCTGAAAATGGTCGCGAGGCCCTTAAACTATTGAACGAAGTTCATATTGACATGGCAGTTATAGACTGGAACATGCCTGTCATGAACGGTATTGAACTTCTGACCAATATTAGAAGCATCAAAACGTTGAGGGATATGCCCGTTATAATGATTACCGCCGAGGCAGAAAGGGATATTGTTCTTAATGTTGTAGAATCTGAGATTGATGCCTATCTTCTGAAACCTCTGACAATGAAATCCCTTGAAGACAAGGTAAAGGCAGTCATAGCTTCTGCCAACAATCCAGACAAGGCAGCCAATCATCTCTACAACGCAAGGGATTTTGAGGAAGCCGGAGATATAAAAAGTGCCATTGAAGAGACAAAACTTGCATTACAGGAAAAGCCAAAGGCCTCCAGAATTTTAAGAAACCTTGGACTTCTTTATGGAAAAATCAATAATGACAAAATGGCTGAAAAGTGTTTTGTAAAAGCTGTCGCAGTTAACAAAGAGGATGATGTCTCAAGGTTTCTTCTGGTAGATTTTTACCTGAAAAACAATGATTTAGTTAATGCTCTTACTTACTATGAACAAGCCAGAGTCTTAAGTTCACAGATTGTTGCTAAGGGTGTTGAACTTGGAGAGCTGCTTATTAAAAATGAAATGACATCTCGGGCCATCGAGATTTTTAATCGGATCATGAAAAAATCAAAAGATACGTTTTCTATCAGAGATAACGTGATTGATATCTGTATTGAAAACCGAGAATTTGTATATGCAAAACAGTTTCTGGCAAACCTGATTGAGGAACTGCCAGACAGGATTGATCTTAAACTTAAGGCGGCAAGGCTTTATACTCAAACTGGTGAGCCTGACAAAGCTCTTGAGTACTATGAAAATATTAATAACATAGCCAAGATTGACAAAGATTTGACAGAAGAAGAATTTATTGATGTAAAGCTTACGCTTGCAAAAATATATCTTGAAAAAAAGAAAGCGTTTATTGTTGAGCAGTATCTAAATCAGATACTCAAAATTGACCCGCAAAATGCCAAAGCTCTGGAAATAAGAAGATTGAACGACTGACCTTTATCGTGAAAACTCATCTGTTTTTATAGTATGGTATGATTA
>JADGBP010000143.1 GCA_015231395.1 Desulfamplus sp.
ATAGAAATTTCCAATGGCCTGCTCACGGAATGTACAGAGCTTGCCGATGTTGGTATGGTAAGGATTACAACTATTTCCAATGATTCCATGGTTTCATTGAACCGTTCTTCAAACATCATGCTCACTGGCCTTGTGATTGCTTTTGTTACGGGCGTTGTTCTTGCTTTTTTCATATCAATTAGTATTACACGTCCCGTCAGAAAAGTTATTGAGGGTCTGTCAGCAGGAAGTGAGCAGGTGGCTTCTGCTTCAGGTCAGGTCTCATCTGCAAGTCAGGCTCTGGCTCAGGGGGCATCAGAGCAGGCTGCATCTATTGAAGAGACATCTGCCTCTCTGGAAGAGGTGTCTTCAATGATCAAGCAGAATTCTGATAATGCTTCACAGGCAGATAATCTGATGAAAGATGCCAATTCAGTGGTTCTAAGAGCCAATAACTCCATGAATAAACTGACCTCTTCAATGGAAGAGATTTCCAGGGCAAGTACAGAGACTTCAAAGATCATCAAAACCATTGACGAGATTGCATTTCAGACAAATCTTCTTGCCCTGAATGCTGCTGTTGAGGCTGCAAGAGCTGGTGAGGCAGGAGCAGGATTTGCAGTTGTTGCGGAAGAGGTGAGAAATCTTGCCATGCGTTCTGCTGAGGCTGCTAAAAACACAGCCAGTCTTATTGAGGGAACTGTCACCAAGGTGAATGAAGGGTCTGTTCTTGTAAAGAAAACCAGTGATGAGTTTACTCTGGTAGCAACGAGTTCCGAAAAAGTAGGTCAGCTTGTGGCTGAAATTGCTGCTGCATCAAAAGAACAGACTACGGGAATCGAGCAGATTAATATTGCAGTCTCTGAAATGGACAAGGTGATTCAGCAGAATGCCGCAAGTGCTGAGCAGTCAGCAAGTGCATCTGAAGAGATGAACGCTCAGGCAGAAACCATGAATGATTATGTAAATGAGCTTGTGGGAATCGTTGATGGAAATACGGCTTCAAGAAATGGCTCTGTTGCAAAAAACGGTATGACTTCAAGACGTGGCTCTGTTGCACAAAGCGGTATGACTTCAAATCGTCAAATCAGGAATGTATCTGACCGGAAAAGACAACCTGCCAGGGCTGTTGCTTCAACTCATGGCAGTGGAGGAAGAGCTAAACAACTGGCACATCCCAAAACAGGCGAAGTAAGACCTGATCAGGTAATCCCTTTTGATGATGATGAGGATTTTACAAATTTTTGATGCGGGAGTTGATTCTTACTTCGATCATCTGTCTTACTTCGATCTTCTGTCTGAATCACGGATTACCACGGATTAAAAGATTACACGGATTAAAACAATCAGTGAAATTCGTGCAATCATGTTAATCCGTGATCCAGATAAAAAATATTGTCTGATCCCCCGCTTTTTTTGATTTGCAACCAGATAAATTGTCGGTTACAATTAGTTATTATGATTTCAAAATTCAAACACAAAGGTCTTAAGAAGCTATTTGAATCCGGAATTATTTCAGGTGTCCAGCCTGATCATGCAAACAAACTTCGTAAGATTCTTGCTCTTCTGGAAACCGCTGAATCGCCAGATGATATGGAATTACCAGGACTAAAACTTCATCCTCTCAAAGGAAACAGAGAAGGTACATGGTCAGTGACTGTAAGCGGAAATTGGCGAGTTACATTTCAATTTTGCAATTCAAATACTACAAATATTGATTATGAAGATTATCATTAATGAGGTTTGTTATGAGAATGTATAACCCACCACACCCAGGAGAAATTATCCGAGAGTTCTGTGTAGATGCTCTTAACATGACGATAACTGACGCAGCAACTTCTCTTGGAGTTAATCGTAAAACATTGTCAGTCTTACTTAATGGAAGAGCAGGTGTGAGTCCTGAAATGGCACTACGATTATCAAAAGTTTTTGGTCGTACTCCTGAAAGTTGGCTTAAGCTTCAGGTTCAATATGACCTTTGGAAGACTCAGAATAGCGTAGATTTAAGTAACCTCAAACGTGTTGAAGCTGCTTAAACCAACTGGTAACAAAAAGACATTATGATTTTCATTTATTATCTGAAAAAAATCAATTTCTAAAGAGCAAGGATTTAATTAGGGGTATTTATTACTATGGGTTTTAAAATCATCAATGATTTAGTTGAAAAACTCGCCTGCGATTTTATGTTAGCAGACACGGAAGAAGCACAAAGTTTATCCGGATTACTGCCGCTGCTAAAAAAAATTCATGTCAGTTGCTCAAGATTGCAATTAAAGAATGAAGCAAATACCGTATTAAAGGCAAAGCAATTAGTAACAGAATTATCGGATAATCCTCAAGAATTATTGAATAATCCGGAGGAAGCAACCAAAAAGATGACAGCTCTGAGCAATCTAATTTCCGAGTTATCTTCTGCAATGCGAGAGCTTGATTATCAGGGTCACGATTCAGATGGTGATTATCAAGAGTCAGATGGTGATTATCAGGATCAAGATTCAGACGGTGATAATGATAATCAAGATCACGATTCAGATAGTGATAATCAGGATTCAGATTCAGATGACTATAATCAAGGTAAGAATCAGGATTTAAAGCGTTACGATCAAGATCAGGATTCACAAAATGCACAGTTGCCATTTTCTGCTCCGTCTAATTCACCAGATATACTTGAAAAGCTGGAACAAACCCTTGACGACTTTGAGAGTATTATTGGTACTTTTTGCCCTGGCGAAATCCCGGATCTTGTTACCATGATTAATACCCTGGAGGATCTTGTAGAATTCTCCGTTAATATCAAGCCATCTGCGTTTCATGACATCTCTATTGTCTGTAAAAATTACGTGGAAAACATGACTCTGGAGAATATTACCAATATTAGGCCAATAGAAGAATGCCTACTGTTGTTAAGATCAATTTTAAACCATCTAAAACAATGCGAGCCATTTGTGTTTGATTATTCAGATGTTTTAAAATTATTGAATTTTAATTTTAATTCTTTGGGAAAAGAAAAACAAAACTCCAGAGAGCTTGCACCAAATGAAAAGGGTGACGATCAAGATCAGGATTCAAAGGGTGGTGAGAATCAGAATCAGAATTCAAAGGGTGACGATCAGGAGCAGGATTCAGATCGTGATAATGACGATCAAGATTCAGATGGTGATAATCAAGATCAGGATTCAGAGAATGCACAGTTGCCATTTTCTGCTCCGGTTGATTTGTCAGATCTATTTGAAAAGCTGGAACAAAGCCTTGACGACTTTGAGAATATTATTGGCACGTTTTGCCCTGACGAAATCCCGGATCTTGTTACCATGATTAATATCCTGGAGGACCTTGTAGAATTTTCCGTTAATATCAAGCCTTCTGCGTTTCATGACATCACGGTTGTCTGTAAAAATTACGTGGAAAACATGACACTGGAGAATATTACCAATATTAATCCCATAGAAGAATGTCTGCTGTTGTTAAAATCAATTTTAAGCCATCTAAAACAATCCGAACCATTTGTGTTTGATTATTCAGATGTTTTAAAATTATTGAATTTTAATTTTCATTCTTTGGGAAAAGAAAAACAAAACTCCAGAGAGCTTGCACCAAACAAGTCCATATTGGAATTAGAAACCTCAAAAACAGAATTCGCAGAAGAAAAACGCTTAAAAGTAGAATCCTCAAAAGAAAGAATCTCAAAACAAGAACCTTCAAAGGAAAAACTTTCAAAAAAACCAGCGAGTATCGCAAATTCTGACATCGAAATTCTGGTTGATTTTGTAGCAGAATCCGAAGAAAATCTTGATACAATAGAGATAAGCCTTATGGAACTGGAACAGGATCCAACCAACAAAGATATTATTAACAATATTTTCCGTCCGTTTCATACCATTAAAGGGATATCAGGTTTTTTAGCCCTGACCAAAATCAATCAACTTGCACATGCCACGGAAAATCTTTTGGACGGTGCCCGAAGCGGAGATTTTTTAATCAATAACAAAGCTACCGATGTCATACTGGAATCCATGGACACATTAAAAAAACTCCTTGGCAGAGTGAAGATCGGGATTCAAAACAAAGTAACTCAACAAGATGACGATATTAATATCAATTCCTTAATAGATAAGCTTGAAGCTGTTCAGACTGCTCTTATAAAAGGAGAGAAAGAACCCTTAGGTGAAATTCTTATTAACAAAGGGATGATTAATACACAAAGCCTTGAAGAGTCTCTAATAATTCAGAAGAATAGTCCCAATAAAAAACTGGGTGAAATTCTGGTAGAAGCGAAAAAAGTGAGTTTTAATGACGTTAACACGGCATTAATGGATCAAAAAGGCTTAAATAAAAAAATAGATGTCCAGGTTAAAGTCAGTACTCAAAAGCTCGACGACCTTGTGGATTATGCTGGTGAACTTGTTATTGCCCAATCCATGCTCAGGCAAAAAATTTCATACAATCCATCATTGGCACAGGATGTGGCACATTTAGGTCAAATCGTAACCAATATGCAGACAATTGCCATGTCCATGCGAATGACTCCGATAAAAGCCACGTTTATGAAGATGATTCGCCTTGTACGAGACCTTTCTCAAAAATCTGGAAAAAAAGTTAATTTGATCATGAAGGGAGAAGATACCGAGATTGACAGAAATGTTGTGGACGCACTTTATGAGCCCATGGTGCATATGATCCGAAATTCTATAGATCATGGAATAGAGTCTGAGGAAGAACGGCTTAAAAAGGGAAAAGCCTCCACAGGAAATATCTTCCTTATGGCT
The DNA here is from genome assembly GCA_015231395.1 of Desulfamplus sp. Taxonomy (GTDB): domain Bacteria; phylum Desulfobacterota; class Desulfobacteria; order Desulfobacterales; family Desulfobacteraceae; genus Desulfamplus. The sequence goes on from JADGBP010000143.1 coordinate 4,746, forward strand.
TATCATAAAGGCGGTCATATTATCATTGAAATAGAGGATGACGGCAAAGGTCTTGATAAAAACAGAATCCTTGAAAAAGCAAACAGCACAAATCTTATTCCTAAAAACACAAAGCTTACTGATGCTCAGATCTATGATTTGATCCTTCAGCCGGGTTTCTCGACTGCCTCAGCAATTACGGATATCTCTGGCAGAGGTGTGGGTATGGATGTTGTCAAAGATGGGATCGAAAAATTCAGAGGGCAGTTGAATATTGATTCCTCAAAAGATAAAGGGACAAAGTTTACGATCAGTCTGCCGCTTACACTTGCCATTATTGATGGAATGCTGGTAAGGGTTGCTGATGCACGATATGTTATTCCAACTCTGTCTGTTCAAAAAGCTTTTAAGCCTGGCAAGGAAGATTATTTTACAATCAAGGGCAAAGGCGAGATGGTCAAAGATCGGGGGCATTTGATTCCCTTGATTCGTTTGGATGAAATTTATCATACCGGCGGCAACCAAAGACAACCTGTCTGGGAGAGTCTCGTTATTGTAGTTGAGTCAAAGGATGAAAAAAGAGCGTTGTTAATTGATGAACTCCTTGGCAAAGATGAATATGTCATCAAAAGTCTTGGCAGTGGCTTTGAAGATATGAAAGGCTTTTCAGGAGGTGCTATTCTTGCAGATGGGCAAATAGGACTTATTCTGGACATTTATGGAATTTTTAGCCTTGTGTCAAAAAGGTAAGAAGACACATACAGAGCAATCCACCCTAAATAATGAAAATGAAAACGTGTATTTTTACGCTAAAACAATATGCAGAATTATTCTATGAACGAACAAGATAGCAGTCCCATTCTGTCAGACTACCTTTTAAAGCCGGGTTTTATCTATCTTGCAGACAAGCCTGTATCCATATCTACAGTCCTTGGGTCGTCTGTATCAGTATGCTTGTTTGATAAAAAACAAAAAATCGGGGGAATGAATCATTTTCAATTTTCGGAAATCAGGGAAAAAGATAAATCAACGCCTATATACGGCAATGTGGCAACCTTGACTCTGATTAGAATGATGCTCTTGAACGGCTCTAAAGACCGCCATCTTGAGGCACAGATATTTGGAGGTGCACACAATCCTTTGGTGTCTGATATAAACGTAGGAATAAATAATATCAATACTGCACGCCTTATCCTGAACAGCAGAAAAATAAAGATTGTATCTGAAGATGTAGGCGGAGAAGTAGGCAGGAAAATTATCTTCAACACCTCAACCTGTGAGATTGCGGTGTTAAAGGTTAAAAAATTGAGACAATCGGATTGGTATCCCTATAAAAGTGATCGTTAACTGACTATAAAGAAAACGAATAAAGAGAGCAAAAACAAATGGAAAACGAATTTAAAAAAATGAACCAAGATAACAAAAGCATACAAAACGAATCCAACGGGATATCTCCACCTAATTCTTCTAATTCTTCTAATTCTTCTAATTCTTCTAATTCTTCTAATTCTTCTAATCCTCCTAATTCTTCTAATTCTTCTAATTCTTCTAATCCTCCTAATTCTCCTAATTCTCCACAATCATCTTCTTTACTGTATTCCCCGCAATATTCTCCACCGCCGTCACCTTCAGAT
>JADGBP010000144.1 GCA_015231395.1 Desulfamplus sp.
ACAAAGCTGCTTGAAAACTGTTTAACCGTGATTGAAATGCCTGTGTCATGGAGCGATATGAATGCGGCATGGCATGTTAGCAATATTACATTCTTTCGATATTTTGAAAGTGCCAGAGTACATTTTTTTGAGCAGATTGGTTTTGCCCAGTATGATGCTAAGCGGGATATCGGTATTGTCCTTGCTTCTATCTCCTGTAAATTCAAAATTCCTTTGGTTTATCCTGACACAATCTCCATTGGCACAAAAATTAGCTCCATGCAGGAGAAGAGCTTTATCATGCAGCATCTTGTCATAAGTCACAAACATCAAAAACTTGCGGCTGAAGGAGAGGCGGTTATAGTTACCTATAATTATAAGGAGCAATGCAAGATTCCTGTGCCTCAATTTTTGATTCAACGAATTGATAATCTTGATAATTCCAGAGGATTGGGTAGTCTTAATAATCCCAAAGAATTAGATGTTCTTGATAATCTTGGAGAATTATAGTTTTCCAGATAATTAAATTGGCAAAAGTAGGGGCAATCCCTTGCGGTTGCCCTTCTTCAAAATAAGAGATACCAAAATATTTTTCTGGAAATCTATAGATACGCTTAATAATCCCGGAAAATTTGATACCCAGGAAGTTTCATCATGAAAAAAAAAGACCGGGTGATTTTCAGATGCCAGTCATGCGATCATCAGACTCATCAATGGATGGGAAAATGTCCGGGATGCGGAGACTGGGATACGCTGATTGCAGAGAAACCGATAGACAACTCTGTGCCGGGAGCAAGATTTTCAAGAGCAAGAACTGCTCCAATAGCCATGAGCGAGATAGAGTTTGATCAGGATCCAAGGCTTCTTACAGGCATATGTGAGTTTGACAGGGTGCTTGGGGGCGGCATTGTTGCTGGCACTCTTGTCCTGATTGGTGGAGATCCGGGTATCGGAAAATCAACGCTCATGCTTCAAGTGCTTTCACGACTTGCCGATTCTGGGAAAAAAGCTCTGTATGTCTCAGGTGAAGAATCTATCCGACAGCTCAAAATGAGGGGTAAACGGCTTGCTTCTGGTGCCTCATCGCTTCTGGTTGCAGCGGAAACCGACCTTGACGCTATCCTTAACATGGCACTGGAGGAAAAACCACATGTCATGGTGGTGGACTCTATCCAGACTGTTTACAATCCCGAAATTGCCTCAACGCCCGGCAGTGTCACCCAGATAAGAGAAGCATCCATACGTCTTATGAACATGGCAAAACAGTCTGGTATTCCTCTGTTTTTGGTGGGTCATGTCACAAAGGTGGGGGCAATCGCTGGTCCCAGAATCATGGAGCATATGGTTGATACTGTGCTCTATTTTGAGGGAGACAGAAGCCATGTGTTCAGAATTCTGAGAGCTGTAAAAAACAGATTTGGTTCAACCAATGAGATAGGTGTTTTTGAAATGAAGGAAAAGGGGCTTGAAGAGGTTCCTAACCCTTCGGCTGTTTTTCTTGCGGAACGCTCGGTTAATGCACCCGGTTCTGTAGTGACCGCAAGCATGGAAGGAACGCGACCCATTCTTATTGAAATTCAAGGACTTGCAAGCAGTTCAGGTTTTGGAAACCCAAGAAGAACCGTGCTGGGCTTGGACCCCAACCGTGTGGCATTGATTGCAGCGGTTATGGAAAAAAGGCTTGGCATCAATCTTTCCGGTCTGGATATTTTCATGAATGTTGCCGGTGGTGTCAAGGTTGTAGAACCTGCGGCAGACCTTGGGGTCGCGGTGGCTCTTGCTTCAAGTTTTCTGGATACGCCGGTTCAGGAAGGGACAACTGTAATTGGCGAAATAGGCCTTACCGGAGAGATCAGAGCTGTGAGTCATGGAGAGGCAAGAATTAAAGAGGCTTTGAAAATGGGGTTTACCAGATGTATTGTTCCTGAAAATACAAAAAAACAGTTGCCTGACATGCAAACCATTGGAGTTGATGGGAAAACCGCAATTACAATTATCGGAGCAGGTTCGCTTAAACAGGTAATGGAGATACTTTTTGAATAAAATTAAAAAAGAAGTGGAAGTGTTTTTTTCAATAAAAGGAAAGCAAAAGTGGAGTTTTCAATGAAAGAAAAACAAAAATGGTTTTTTGCATGAAAGCAAAGCAAAAGTGGGCAGACCACTTGACTGAAAAAGCAAAACATGACAACTATCCCGCACGATCTGTCTATAAATTAATGGAAATACAGAAAAAATTGAGTATCATGAAAAAAGGCAGTCGAGTTCTTGATCTGGGTTGTGCTCCGGGTTCATGGCTTATCTATTCTGCTCAAACCATTGGCAAACAGGGAGATGCTTTTGGAATTGACCTTCAAAAGGTAACAGTTCCTCTTCCATCCAACGCCACTGCTCTTCAAGGTGATATTTTTGATCTTGACAAGTTTTATCCCGACACAGGAACAAAGTATGATGTTGTATTAAGTGACATGGCACCGGCAACCACCGGAAGAAAGGATATTGATGCAGCAAAATCTTTTGAATTGTGCGAAGCCGCTTTAAAGGTTGCATGTGAATTGCTGGTAGAAGGGGGAAATTTTGTTTGCAAGATTTTTCAGGGCTCTGAATTTAAACAGTTTGAACATAATGTAAAATCAAATTTCAGGCAGTGCACCATTTTCAAGCCTGAAAGCTGCAGAAAGGCAAGTAAGGAAATATATATCATCGGAAAAGGAAAAATAAATCTAATGTCAAATGACCCCAACCCATAAAGGTTGGGGGTTTCTTGGAGATTTTTATGAAAAAAAATATTTATAATAATGATTATCCAGGTATTTTATCATACCTGCGGTCTTCATCAATGTTGCTGAGGTTTCCACCAATGTTGCCTTTATCAATATTGCCTCGGTTTTCATCAATGTTGCTCATGCCGATAGTATTTATATTGTCAATACTTTATATAAATCCTGCTGGTGGAGTAGATAGTCAGAATCAGTTTAGTGGGATAAAGACTCGTTTAGTAAAAGATGGATTTACTGTTGAGGAAATTGGCAAAATATATGACAATCCAAAAGTTTCATTTGAACTTAAAGGTGTGTCAATGTTTTTTGTTCATTCAGAATCAAAATTGAACTACGATCAGTTTCTGTCAGATAAATCAATTAACAGTGCTGTTGCCTATATGAAGAGTCATGAGACAGAACTTCAAAATGCACAAACTACATACGGCGTTGACAAAACTGTTATAACAGCCATCATGCTTGTAGAAACCCGTTTTGGAAGCTATCTGGGTAACCGTGCTGTAATTAACACTCTTTCTACAATGAGTGCACTTTCAGAGAGTAGCCACAGGGAAGCTCTCTGGAATTTCCTGTCAAATGAAGAACAAAGGATGACACGGGATAAATTTGACAAAAAAGCAGATAAAAAATCAGATTGGGCATATAAAGAGTTAAAATCCTTGATCAAATATGCTGCAAGAGAAGGTATTGATCCGGTTGAAATCAAAGGTTCATATGCCGGTGCCTTTGGGATTTCCCAGTTTCTACCAAGCAATGCCCTGACTTTGGCAAAAGATGGCAACTTGGATGGCAAGGTGGATCTGTTCAACCATACAGATGCTATAAACAGCATTGCCAATTATCTTAAGCATTATGGGTGGCGCCCTGATATTAACAGAGAAAGTGCTTACAAGGTTCTCTATAAATACAATCACAGCAAGTATTATGTTGAGACTCTTTTAAAAATATCTGATCGGCTGAAAAGTTAATGTAAGTCAACGTCTCCTCCCATAATATATTTTTATAGATAAATTCTTACAGATAAGTAAATTGGCAAGAGTAGGGGCAATCCCTTGCGGTTGCCCTTCTTACAGATAAGTAAATTGGCAAGTAGGGGCAATCCCTTGCGGTTGCCCTTCTTACAGATAAGTAAATTGGCAAGAGTAGGGGCAATCCCTTGCGGTTGCCCTTCTTAAATATTGAGATGCCAAAATCTTTTTCTGGAAGTCTATAGGGTAGGGTACATTGGAGATTTTTACGAAAGGTCAATTAAAAATGGACGTATTTGTGGTTGTGGTGGGTATATCTGCAATTTGCTGGGGACTTACAATGCTGGCAATTGTTAATATTATTTTAAAGGATTTTGGATCAATACAAAATAAGGTCATCTGGGGTGTAGTTGCACTGATTCCCTTTGTAGGTTGGATTATCTATTTTATGTTCGGTTCCAGAAAAGGGGTAAGGAAAGCGGTTTGAATGTAATCGTTGGATTCAAATTTCTGAACAAGAACATAAGTAGCCTTACAAAAAGAACTTTGCAAATACAGGCTGATAAAAGCGGGTTAATAATAAAATGAGCAAGAAACCAAATATTTCAAGTATAAGAAACATAGGCATTATGGCCCACATTGATGCGGGCAAGACAACAGTCACTGAACGGATACTCTACTATACCGGAAAATCCCACAAGATAGGAGAAGTTCATGATGGCGAAGCTGTCATGGACTGGATGGAAGATGAGCAGAACAGAGGTATAACCATTACATCAGCAGTTACCACCTGTCAGTGGAAAAATGCACAGGTTCAGATTATTGATACTCCCGGGCATGTTGACTTTACCATTGAAGTTGAACGGGCTTTGCGAGTGCTGGATGGGGCTGTGGGTGTATTCTGTGCGGTTGCAGGAGTGGAGCCTCAGTCTGAAACGGTCTGGAGACAGGCGGATAAATATGCAGTTCCAAGAATTGCGTTCATAAACAAAATGGATCGTATTGGAGCTGATTTCTATAATGCGGTTGATATGATTCATGAAAAACTTAATGCCAATCCACTTCCTCTACAAATTCCGGTTGGCAGCGAAGACTCATTTACCGGTGTGGTGGATCTTGTGAACATGAAACAGATCACATGGGACGATGATACTCGAGGGACAGAGTTTGCAGTTTCTGAAATTGATTCGTCTGATCCATCAATAGCTGAAAAAGCAACAGAGTATCGGATAAAACTTCTTGAAGCCCTGTCTGAACTGGACGACAATATTATGGAGAGATATCTTTCCGAGGAAGAGATTCCAGCCGCAGACCTGATTAAAGTGATACGGAGTGCTACAGTAGGACGCAAGATTGTACCAGTACTATGTGGCACGGCTCTGAGAAACAAAGGTATTCAGCCCTTACTTGATGCCATCAAGGATTATCTGCCAAGTCCGGCTGATGTCCCGCCAGTCAAGGGAATTCATCCTCATACCCACGAGACAGTTGAGTATCCGCCACAAAAATCCGTTCCGTTATCCGCACTGATATTCAAGGTGTCTATGATTGAAGGCAGAAAACTATGTTTTGTAAGGATATACAGCGGAAAAATGGTTGCAGGAGAAGATGTTTTCAACACATGGTTAAAGAAAAAAGAGAAGCCGTCCCGTATTTTCCAGATGCATGCCAACAAGATGGAACGGATTGAAGAGGCTTCTGCAGGAGATATTGTCGGAGTTATGGGGCTTAAGGATTCCTCAACTGGAGAGACACTCTGTTCTGCGGCAAATCCGGTTTTGCTTGAGAGAATTGAGTTTTACAAGCCTGTTATATCCATTGCTATTGAGCCTAAAAGCCATGCGGATCAGGAAAAACTTGAGGATGTCCTGAAAAAATTTACCATGGAAGACCCAACGCTTGATGTTAAGACAGATGAAGATACCGGGCAGATTATCCTTTCAGGTATGGGAGAGCTTCATCTTGAAATTATAATCAGCCGGATGACGCGTGAATTTAGCACTAATGTCAACATTGGAAAACCTCAGGTGGTTTATCGTGAAGTGATGGAATCTTCTGCCTCAGGTCATGCTGTTTTTGAACGGGATATTGCAGGCAAATCCCATTTTGCAGAACTTGAGATAGATTTAAAGCCTCTTGAGCGGGGCAAAGGTATGCTGTTTACAAATCATTTGTCAGCTGAAACTATACGAGGTTATGCGGAAAATTCCCGTGGTGCCAGTCAGTCATTTCCAGCAGAGCTTATTGCCGCTATTGAAAAAGGGGCAAAAGAAGCTCTTGAAAGCGGCTTTATAAAGGGATATCCCGTGGTGGATACAGAGATTGTTGTCAAGGGATGTTCACTGCGGGAGGGACAGAGTTCTGTTCTTGCATTTTCAGTGTGTGCATCTATGGCATGCAAAGATGCCATGTCCAAAGGAAAGATGGCACTTCTTCAGCCTATCATGGCAGTTGAAGTTCTTGTCCCTGATAATTACATGGGGGAGGCTATTTCTGATCTCAACACAAGGGGAGGGAAAATCGAATCTATTACTCCAAGATTCAATATCCAGGCTATAAAGGCAACAGTGCCACTCTCTAAAATGTTTGGTTACTCCA
>JADGBP010000145.1 GCA_015231395.1 Desulfamplus sp.
ACTGGGAAGAAAATCCGTTACTGCTGGTGGTTGAATGGAAAATGATGCCGGAATTTTCGGCATTTTTCGAGAATCAAGATATTCTGTGTCCATAAGATGAAGTCCAGTTAATATGTATCGTAAAAATTAGAACAAGAGATCGAAAAAATTAGAACAGGAGATCTGAAAAAATGGAATTAATAGTTGCAGACCAGCAAAGTGTGAAACAGGAACTGGGGCTTACGTCTCCCGGCAACATAACGGTTGACCTTGAAAAAAATCCGGCAATTGAAAAACAGGCATCTGAATTTGTTGCATCGGTATTGACTGTTCGTCCTGATGCACCGGATCAACTGAGTCTCAGAGAGAGTAAAATTTTTGCAGTGGAAGCTTTGGGTGCCGAAACCCAGAAAGAGGCTTCCCACAGAAGTGCAATGCTTAGAGAACCCATAAGGACTCTGGCAACTCGGGGAGAAGATGGAGGCGTGGTGGCAACCTCCCTTGTGGAACTCAAAAATACTGTAGAGGAGCTTGATCCCGGCAAATTTGATTTTGAAGCGGGTTGGTTTACACGAACCCTTGGCATGCTTCCCGGAATCGGCACACCTCTTAAAAAATATTTCTCCAGATTTGAATCTTCCCAGACCGTGATTGAAGCCATTATCAGGGCACTTGATGAAGGAAAAAAAGTTCTTGAACGGGATAACATAACTCTTTCTCAGGATCAAAAAGTGATGCGGACACTCACACATAAACTTGAGAGTGTTATTCAGCTTGGCATGCTGATTGATCAGAAGCTGTGTTATGCTCTTGAGCGGGATATTCCCACCGAAGATCCAAAAAGGCGGTTTGTGGAAGACGAGCTTCTTTTCCCTCTTCGTCAAAGGATTCAGGATCTCCAGCAGCAGCTTGCCGTGAATCAGCAGGGAGTCATGGCAATTGAGATTATCATCAGAAATAACAAAGAGCTGATTAAAGGGGTTGAAAGAGGCAAAAACGTCACTATAAATGCTTTAAATGTGGCGGTAACGGTTGCCCTCGCACTGGCAAACCAGAAGATTGTTCTGGATAAAATAGAGGCAGTCAATCAGGTTACAGACAATCTTATCCGTAATACGGCCAAGCAGCTAAAAACCCAGGGCGTTGCCATTCAGAAGCAGGCTACTCAAGCCACTTTGAATATGGATAGCCTGAAACAGGCTTTTGTGGATATCAATTCAGCATATGACGATATATCAAGGTTTCGGCAGCAGGCACTTCCGGTTATGGCAAATACAATTCTTGAGATGGATGCTCTGACAAGAAAAGCTGAGGAGTCAATCTCCAACATGGAGAAAGGAAACCGCACGGCACCAGAGTTCACTCTTGATATTGTCTAAAAACAACTTGTTATCTCAATTTTGAAGGGCAACCACAAAGGATTGCCCCTACAGAACTCTTGCCAATTAAATTGTTATCTGAAAAACTATATAGACTTCCAGAAAAAATATTTTGGTATCTCAATTTTTAAGAAGGGCAACCGCAAGGGATTGCCCCTACTTTTGCCAATTTAATTATCTGGAAAACTATAGATATAACTCTAAAAGCCTATTCAGGACTTTTTACGAGACCATCAACTGCCATGATGCCTATGACGTATGGGGTATTAATTTACACCATGACATCGTCACCTGAAATGTAAATAATCTCTCCATCAAAGGTTAAAATCGTCCACTCTCCAGTTTGATCTTGTGCCTTTACAAGGCAGTCAATTATTTTACCATTTTTCAGCACAAGGTTGCATGGATTGCTGTCATTCACGCTGAAGATTTGACTGAATTTCTTTTCAGCCGCAATTTTTCTGAATTGAGCGGATGCATTCTCAAACCTGACTATCTTGTCAAATTCCACCGGATCAATCTCTTTTATCCGATTCCGAAGTCCATTGACCATCTCTTTTTTTTCGGCAATCACTCTCACAATTTGCTCCATTTCATCTTTATTTGTTGATGGGATGGAAAAAAGAATCTGTTTCTGGATTTCCAGATCTGCCTCAATGTAAGTAATTTTTTTTAAAATATCCTGTACTTTTTGACTCATTGTTATCATTATCCATTGGATTGTTTAAATCATTCATAAGAATAGTGCAGGAAACCGCTATCCCTTCAGGGTAGGGGTTGTTGACTATAATTGACCTAATCGACTACTTTCTCGAAGTTCTGGAAACTGCTTTTTTATGCACCGTCACCTCCAAAGTGAATATTTTCGCATTCACACATATCATTTTTAATCAGTTATTTAAAGAATTTAATATCAATTTAGATTGACCTTGAAGATGGTGTCTGATAAATTCTTGAATTTACACTTTGCTCAATGAGCAACATTAAACAGCTTTACTGAATCACTCAATTGCAAGGATGGGCTGGTATGAACAATTCAAAATCACAGATGTTTTTTGAAGATGCGGCTGCCGTTATACCCGGTGGTGTAAACTCTCCTGTCAGGGCGTGCGGCTCAGTTGGAGGCAAACCTCTTTTTATTGAAAAAGCAGATGGCAGCAAGATTTTTGATGTCGATGGCAACGTTTACATTGACTATGTGGGTTCATGGGGTCCAATGATTTTAGGGCACCGCCACCCGTCAGTGATCTCTGCTCTGGAAAGAGCACTTAAAAACGGCACAAGCTTTGGAGCACCTACGCCTCTTGAAACTGAACTTGCAAGACTGATCATTGAATTTATCCCTTCGGTCGAGATGGTCAGGATGGTCAATTCAGGCACTGAAGCAACCATGAGTGCGTTACGTCTTGCAAGAGGGTTTACAGGTCGAGATATAATCATAAAATTTGACGGATGCTATCACGGTCATGCTGATACCCTGCTTGTGGCAGCGGGTTCAGGGGTTGCGACTCTTGGAATTCCGGGAAGTCCTGGCGTGCCAGAATCTGTTATTAAAAACACACTCTCCATTCAATATAATAATATAGATTCATTTGCCGATGTCATGAAAAAAATGGGAGACAAGGTTGCGGCAGTTATTGTGGAACCTGTTGCCGGTAACATGGGTATGGTTATGCCAGTTGCAGGATTTCACGAAACACTTAGGGAGCTTACATCAAAATATGGGGCTCTGCTTATCTTTGACGAAGTGATGACAGGCTTTAGGGTTGATAAAAAATCTGCCCAAGGGCTGTTCAACATTACTCCTGATCTGTCATGCTTTGGCAAAATTATCGGCGGAGGACTTCCTGTTGGTGCATATGGTGGCAGAAAAGATATTATGAATCACATTGCCCCTGCAGGACCTATCTATCAGGCTGGCACGCTTTCCGGAAATCCGCTTGCCATGGCTGCCGGCATTGCAACACTCACAGAATTGAAAAAGCCAGGATTCTATGAATCTTTAGAGGCAAAAACATCAAAACTTGTTGATGGTTTAAAAAATGCAGCTCAGATGGCAAATATTGATGTTTGCACCTGTTGCAAAGGCTCCATGGCCGGTATTTTTTTCACTAAGGGGCCGGTGAATAATTTTGATGATGCTAAAAAGAGTAATCTTGAGCGATTTGGAACATTCTATAGAGAGATGAGAAACAGAGGCATTTATCTGGCACCTTCTCAGTTTGAGGCTCTTTTTGTCTCGGCAGCACACAGTGATGATGATATTGAAATGACTGTCAATATAGCGGCGGAGGTTATGAAAGATCTTGTCTGATATAGATTTAAAGCATAATTTTATTCCATCGGATGTCCGAAAAATTCATATGATTGCCGCATGTGGTACAGGTATGGGGGCGTTGGCTTGCATTCTACAGGATCTCGGGTTTCAGGTTACTGGCTCAGATCACAACATATATCCTCCTATGAGTGATTTTCTTATGGAAAAGGGAATCAGGTTGTTTAAAGGGTTTTCCCCTTCAAATATTTCCAATATTGAACATACGCCTGATCTTGTTGTTATAGGCAACGCAGTCACAAGGGAAAACGTTGAAGCCGTAGCAGTAATGGAAAATAATATTCCCTACTGCTCAATGCCTCAGGCTCTAAACCATTTTGTTGCTTTGAACAAAAAGATATTGCTCATTACAGGTACCCACGGAAAAACAACCACAGCATCAATTCTTGCCCATGTTCTTAATGAGGCAGGTCTTGATCCATCGTTTATGATTGGAGGCATTGTCAAAGGCTTTCAAAGTAACTATCGCCTTGGAAAGGGTGATTACATGGTGATTGAGGGAGATGAGTATGATACAGCTTTTTTTGACAAAGGGCCAAAATTCATGCATTATTCTCCATTTGCCGCAGTGATTACCAGCGTGGAGTTTGATCATGCCGATATTTTCAGGGATATTGACCATATCAAAGATGCATTCAGACAATTTATTGCAAAAATTCCAGGCGAGAGCCTTATTGTGGCTTCAGGCGAGGATGTTAATCTGAGAGAAATTATTGGTTCTGCTGTTTGTGATGTTGAATATTATGGAAAAACTTCTGATGAATACGATTTAAGTGGTGCGGTTGAATCCAGTGGAATGATTCCTTATGATTGGTCATGCAGTAACATGAAGATAGAACATGGACATACCGTCTTTTCAGTTAAAAAGCCTTCTGGTGATATTACCAAGGTGGAGACACCCTTGATGGGCAGGCACAACGTAATGAATATGCTTGCTGTTTATGGTGTTGCAAAGCGAGTGGGTATTTCTGATGATATTATATTAAAAGCTCTCAAGTCATTTGCTGGCGTCAGAAGAAGGCAAGATATTCGTGGCGTTAAGCGAGGGATCACGGTGATGGACGATTTTGCCCATCACCCATCTGCTGTCAGAGAGACCATTTCTGGAGTAAAACCTTTTTTTTCAAAAGGCAGGCTCATCGCCGTATTTGAACCCAGAACCAACTCCAGTATGAGGGATATTTTCCAGAACGACTATCCCAAAGCCTTTGATGGTGCGGATATTGTCTGTATCAGAAAACCTTCCATGTTGTCCAAAGTTCCTGAACAGCATAGGCTTTGTGCGGAAAAACTTGTTTCTGATATTGTTCAAAGAGGTATCCGTGGACTTTATTTTGATAATACAGACGAGATTATTGAGTTTGTCACCCAAGAATCAAAATCCGGTGATCTACTGCTGATAATGTCAAATGGAGGCTTTGACAATATTCACCAGAGAATCCTTGAGCGTCTATAAGTTTTATCAATCTGCGGACTGATAAATAGTGTCAGAACGAAAACCTCTAATCTTTTGATTTCACATTTTTACCGTGACAACACATTGTGGTTTTTATGGTTCGGGGTGGTTGGAATCGAGCCACAACTTTAGTATCTTAATAGTGGAGATAAAGCAGGATTCGTGAACCGCTCCTGTAATTTGGAATGAAAAAAAAAATATTGTTTAGATTTGTGCTTATTGGAGCATTACACACTTTTCTTTATATGTGGTTAGTTCCTTTTGTCATTTATCCAAAATTCGGGCACAATGGATTTCTGCTGACTGTAGTAGTTGCCGTAATTATATCTTTGTCAATTCTGGTGACGTTATTTTTTGGAAAAAAAAGAGAGGAGCACTGTGATTTAGATATGGAATCAGATACGAAATCAGATACTAAAAAACATAAATCAGGGAAAATATAAAATATTATGGAACAGAATAACAACACAAGAAATGATTTATATGATAGTACCATGGATGATGAAGTGGAAAATGATATTGATGATGAATCAGGTAATGATGATGTTGATAACGAATTAGTTGATAACGAATTAGAGGATAATGAATCAGGTAATGATGAATTCGATGACAATGATAGTGATGGTTATCAATCAAATCAAAAAAATAAAAAAAGAAATAAATTTGAACATAAGCCATTGCATCATGGTGAAACAATTGAATGGGAACCTTCATTAAGTGTTGATATTCCTGAGATTGATGAACTACAAAATAGAATGTTTGTACTGTTTAATGGGCTTATTAATCACCGTGAACAAGATGACGAAGTTGCCAGAGACAGTGCAAGCTTAGTGACTGAACTGACTGAATACAGCCGATATTATTTCAGTAAAGAAGAGGAGTATCTCAGAAAATGTGGTTATCCTGATATTGACTCTCATTCCAAGGAACATCGACAATTTATTAAAAATACAATCAATTTAAGACGACAGGTGGCTGAAGACAAAAAGAATCTTTCATATGACACTGTTAGCAATTTAAAGGATTGGTTAGTCAATCATATTCTCAACACAGATCATCTTTATGTCCCTTTTGTCAGAATCAACAATTACGTGGAGGAGTTAAGAATCAGACGTTAATTCAAGCATTGTTTTTTTGTTA
>JADGBP010000146.1:0-1164 GCA_015231395.1 Desulfamplus sp.
CTGGATTCACTGATTTGGCATGTCCTTCAGGGAGCAAAAAAGCCCTTTACAACATTAAGGTATTATGAAACAAGAAATTTTCTTGATTATTTTGCGTCCTGTGGTGACAAAAAAGCCTTGTTAAAGGAGATTCTTTTACTAAAGACGATTCTATAAGGTATAGTCCGGACAGCTCTACAAATTCACCCGCTGTATCCGGTATTATAATTTTAAGATGCAGAGGCTTCGAGCAAGACGTTTTATTGTGATAAGATGTATTATTGTGGTAAAAATTCTGATTTAAATTATTTTCAAGAGAAAAAGAATCCTGCCATTGTAAATTTTCATTACTATCTATGTTCGCGATATTTGTGGTGGGGTTTAGTACCCAATTTTTTAGTGGTGTATGTGATCCATGCTCGTATAGTCCCATATATAAACGGACATTTGATTTATAATTCAGTCCAATAGTATAGTTTTGTTCAGACTCAAGAAATATCCGGCTTCCCCAGAGACCGTTTCTGATAATAATGGGTTCATGGTAATAATTATTGATTTTAATACACTTGCCATTACCACTATTGCTATCATAGTTATAGTTACTGCAATTATAATTTATCATCGTGTAAAATGGATGAGCTGATTCAATACGCCAAAAAAGTGATTTTTCGTTTAAAAAACCAACCTCAAAATCCGGATATGCAATTATATTATTCCAGACAAGATGTCCGTTATTCACTATTATCTCCTTGTTTCAATAATGATGGACTCTAAAAAATGCCGCTTCAGGACTTTTTAGAGTCATAACTATCTGATTTTATTTATGACGCATTTTTGCAAAATGACTTTTGACAAGACCATCAATATTTAACGGTTATGATCAATCG
The DNA here is from genome assembly GCA_015231395.1 of Desulfamplus sp. Taxonomy (GTDB): domain Bacteria; phylum Desulfobacterota; class Desulfobacteria; order Desulfobacterales; family Desulfobacteraceae; genus Desulfamplus. The sequence goes on from JADGBP010000146.1 coordinate 867, forward strand.
TGCTTTCTATTCATAAAAATATTGTGTCAGGGGTCAGTTGTATAACAATTTTTCAGCAAATTGGCAACAATATGAGAAACATCATCAAGAGTTAGGGGCAACTTTATTCTTCTGAACATAAGCAGCTTCGCTGCAATTATTATTTGATTGAAATTTTTGAATAAAAAAATGAGCGAATGGAGAGTTATAATGAATTTGATATTATTATTTCAGGATGATTTTACAGCTCCGGACAGAGTTAGTCTTTATGGAAGAAGAATGGAACATATCTTGAAAGTTCACCGTGCTCAGACTGGAG
>JADGBP010000146.1:1208-6270 GCA_015231395.1 Desulfamplus sp.
GTTTTAACAATAACCAGTAGCAACATTGAAATGGAAGTTGTCTTTGACCAAGAACCACCACCCCCTTTGCCTTTAACATTAGTGCTTGCCCTCCCAAGACCCAAAATGCTCAGACGGATTTTGCAGTCAGTTGCTTCCCTTGGCATCAAAAAGATTTATTTGACTAACTCATGGCGTGTTGAAAAATCCTTCTGGTCATCTGTTTTTCTTGAATCGGAAAGGCTAAAAAATGAGTTAATACTTGGTCTTGAACAGACTAAAGATACCGTGATGCCGGAAATTCATTTAAAACGACTTTTTAAGCCATTTGTCACGGAAGAGCTTTCAATGCTTGCGGATACTAATTTATGTATCACCGCCCATCCGGGAGGTATTGTCCCATGTCCTGAAGGAATTACCCAAAGTGCTATTCTTGTGATGGGTCCGGAAGGCGGCTTTATTGATATTGAGGTTGAAACTTTGGAGCGGGCAGGCTTTACAACGGTAAATATTGGCAGGAGAATTCTTAGGCTTGAAACAGCAGTGCCGTTCATTGTATCAAAACTGTTTTAATATGACGCATTTTAAAAAACCGACTTTTTACGAGACCATTACAACTCACGAGATTACAAGTAATTATCTGATTCCCAAGAAATACTTTGCCCTCTTTAATAACAAGATTTCTGGTCAGGTCATCAAAAATAATTAACTGCGTTGTGTTTGTAGCCGGCATGACAACTTTTGTTCCATTGACATTATCCTGAAAAGTAACTGTCGCTCCTGAACGTGACACTGAAAACAGTGATGAATCTGCTTGAATGGTGATATTATTATTGCCAGGAAAATTAATGAGCTTGGCATGTGCACCACTTTGAACAGTAAGATTGTTTATCCCCTGACATCCATAAACAATAATATCGCTTCCAGAGTAAATTGTGGTAGGCGTGCTGTCTGTTAATACTACAGGATAACCTATCTGTTGAAGAATCCAATTCCTCATCATGGATATACGGGTATATACACCATAAGCGTCTGGCTGAGCACAGCCATTACCCCAGCTTACAATGCCGGTAAGGACATATCCCCCATCGGGATGTGGAACCACAAGCGGCCCTCCGCTGTCTCCTTGACAGGCATCTTTGCCACCTTCTGAAAAACCGGCACAAAGCATGTTTTCAGTGATTTCACCTACCCCAAAAACAGAAGCACATTTTTCGTTGGATATCAGAGGAATATTCACTTCCTGCAGTTGATCCGGATATGAACGAACCTTAGGTTTTGTCCAGCCCCATCCCATTATTGTTGCCATAACAGTACTTTCTAATGGCAATTGTTCAGACTCAGGTGATGCCAGAAAATTAATTTTAGGTTGAGAAGATGGTGTTTGAAGTTTGAGCAGTGCAACATCATTGTTTGTCCAGTAAGCATCATAGTCTGGGTGGATAATGACTTTCTCAACTTTAATCCGTTCATAAGTATCAGGAGTGGCTTTTAAATTCACCACACCAAGAACCACATCAATAGTCTCAGCTTTAACCGGTATAACGCTGTCATCTTCGCAGGCACAATGTGCCGCAGTAACCACCCATCCTGGAGCTATCAATGTGCCTCCACAAAACTGACCATAAGAAATATCTTGTTCACTGCTGTCAACAAGAGCCGCGATCCAGGGATATTTTGTTGGATCAGTTACAGAGCCGCCTCCAACAATACGTGTTTGATTGTATGCAATATTTGGAGATGGCTCAAAAGTTTTTGGAGGCTGCTCAAGAGTATTTGGAGACGGATTAAGATCCGTCTCTGTTTGAGATATGTCCTGTGCAAAAGCGACTGAGGGGAATGTTGATATCTGAGAAGAGAACCCTGATATCAGGAATAGCAGCAGAAATATACAGAACAATCTTCTCATTTTAAAACTCCTTTATTACATAGTTTTTCAAGCATCTGCCCAATCAGCTCTTTTTTTTCAAGCATCTGCTTAATCAGCTCTTTTTTTCAAGCATCTGCTTAATCAGATCATCCAGAACCTCATCAGCTTTTTCAATTGGAATCTGGCAGGTACCAACTTTTTTATGTCCTCCTCCTCCATATTTGAGCATCAATGAGCCAATATCAGTGGTGCAGCTTTTATTTATGATACTGTATCCACAGGTCATGACAATATTCTGTCGCTGAAATCCCCATACTACTTGAATCGAGACATTCTGTTCCGGATAAAGGCTGTAAAGAACAAAGCGGTTACCTGTATAGATTTCTTCCTGATTCCTTAAATCCAGTAGAATCACATTACCCTTTATGGTTGTATTGGCACGCACCATATCTTTAAACAGGCTGTCCTGTTCAAAATAACGACGGGTACGCTCCTTTACATCTTCAATTTCAAGAATATCATCAACGGTTTTTTGTCGGCAATACTCAATCATATCCATCATAAGCTGATAATTGCTTATGCGGTAATCGCGGTAACGACCAAGTCCGGTTCTGGGATCCATAACAAATGACAATAAATCCCAACCTTTGGGATTTATAATTTCATCCAATGTGAAATTACCGGAATCTGCCTTATCAACAGCCTTAACAAGGTTATTCAGATGGGGATTGGCAAACTCCTTTTCTCCTCCGTAATACTCGTAAATTACTCGGGCGGCACTTAAGGCGGAAGTGTCGCTTACCCCACTATATTTGCCATAAGCCTGTCTTTCTGTTTCGCTTGAGTGGTGATCAAACCATAGTCCACAACCTTTTACATAGGGAATATTGGCAAGAATATCATTTTTATTTACTTCAATTTTTTCATCCTGAATATCCTTGGGATGAACAAATTTTATATCATCAATCACGCCCTTTTCTTTTAGAAGTGCAGCACATCCCAGACCATCAAAATCTGAACGGGTTAAAAGTCTCATACTCATGCTCCTTTTTTTATAAGTATTGTGAATATCTAAAAGTGAATATCAGAAAGTCTTGTAAATATTCCGATGATTTAAAATCTTGAATGATGTAACCTACAAAAAAAATATTATTTTTGCAACAGATATGAATAAACAAATACAGGTCATGCATTAAAAACAATACATGACCTGTGTTGAACACTCAAACAGCTTTTTGAAAACACTAAAGTAACGGTCTTTCAACCATAAACTTACAATTCTTTAATAGCCTCTGTCAATTCCGGCATAAACTCAAGAATATCTGCAATAATCCCAACATCTGCCACCTGAAAAATAGGGGCTTTGGGGTTTTTGTTTACAGCAACAATATACGGATTGCCTTTTACGCCGCCCATATGCTGAAAAGAGCCGCTGATACCCATAGCCATATAGACTTTAGGTTTAACAGTTTTACCGGATGTTCCAACCTGACGACCTTTTTCAAGCCATTTTGCATCAACAATCGGTCTTGAACACGATACAACAGCTCCCATTGCTTCAGCAAGCTCTTCAGCAATAGCAATATTTTCTTGTTCCTGAATACCACGTCCAACAGATACAAGAACATCAGACTTTGTGATATCCACATCACCAACTTCAGCCTGAATCACTTCAAGAAAGCGTCTTTTTGCTGTAAGATCACCTGCTGGTTTGTCAGTAATTTTTCCGCTTGCGGCAGCATCTACAGGAGCGAACGCACCGGGACGAATAGTAATTACAGCACCATTGGAAATGTCACATGAAACATGAGTGCTTACTGCCCCGCCAAGTTCCTGTCTGACAAGTTTGAGCTTTCCGCCTTCAATTCCCTCAAAATCGACAACATCGGCAGCAAACGCAGAATCCATTTTAATGGAAAGTCCCGGACAAAGATCCATGCCAAAAGTGTCATGGGGAGCCAAAATAATAGCGGATTTGTCAAGAACATTGCAAAGAGCTTTGCGGACTACTTCGGCATTGGGATATGCAAGAGCTTCGTTGCTAATTTTAATGACTTCTGAATATTTTGAAGTTAATGACTGGGCAACTGTATCAAGAACGGCACCAGAACCAGTTACAACGGCTGTTATAGTTGCAGCAGGATCAATTTTTTTTGCGGCTGCGATATATTCAGACGCAATATCATCAGCTACACCGTTTTTATAAGTAATATATGTAAATATCTGAGTCATTACGCAAGCCCTCCCTTGCTTTTGATTCTTTCAATGAGCTGTTTAATTATCTCATCTGTTGAGCCTTCAAGCATTTCAGCACCTTCTCCAAGCACTGGTACAAAATAATCAACCCGTTTTACCTTTGCACCTGCATCTCCTACAGAAGAAGGGTCAATGCCAAGTGCAGCAGCATCTTTTACAGGAATTTCAACTTGAGCCACTTTTCTGATACCGCGAATACCAACATAACGAGGTTCATTAATACCGGTCTGAATGGAAAGAACACAGGGAAGTTCAATTTCATTCATCTCCTGATTTCCGCCTTCAATCTCTCTGCCCACTTTAATTTTGGTGTCACTTTCAACTTCGATCTTGTTAACCAGTGAAGCATAAGGAAGATCAAGCATGGCAGCAAGCATTCCACCAACCTGACCTGCAGCTGCATCAGCCTGAGCACCTGTCATAATTAGGTCATATTTCCCTTTTTCGATTTCTGCCTTGAGAATTGAAGCAATGCCTTTACCATCTGAACCTTCAAAGGCATCATCAGAGAGAAGGATTCCATTGTTGGCTCCCATGGCCATTTCACGTCTCAGTACTTCTTCAGATTCACTGTCGCCAACAGTGACTACAGTGACATTGCCGCCTACATTATCTACAATCTGAATAGCCTCTTCAACCGCATAGTTATCCCACTCATTAACGGAATAAACCAAATCATCACGTTCAAGGTCATTTCCGGCACTGTTCAGCTGAAATTCATTTTCAGCAGTATCCGGAACACGCTTGACACATACCAAAATTTCCATTGTTACCTCCAAATAAAGTTAGATCAAACAAGAATTTAGATCAGATAAAATCTGATATTTGAAACATATACAAAAAAATAAGTAATATATTTTTTTCATTAAGAAATTTCACTGCAACTATAATTGCAGTGAAGCTACTTATTATATTTTAAACCATAAACTGGACAATAAGTTTTAAGCCAGATGTTGG
>JADGBP010000147.1 GCA_015231395.1 Desulfamplus sp.
GGGGTAATGTCAATTACCTTCCCAAACAGTTAAAATCACGACAAGGCTTTTACGCTTCAAGTATTATGGGTTCATATGTTCACGATGACAATCATTTCATGTTGATTCTTGAACGCTATAAACTCAACCATTTTTTGTGCAGCGAGTTCAGTTTCAGGAATTTGACTTGCTGCAACTAAACCAACGGATATAGTTATGGTTATCCGGTTCCCTTCAAAAATAAAAACTTGCTGTTCAACGATTTTTCGCAGTCTTTCTGCAAATCTTAATCCATTTTCAATAGAACCAAGTGAAAAACAGAAAAACTCCTCTCCTCCATATCTGCCTATTTCATCTTCCTTTCGTTTGCTGGAAGTCATAAGTTCAGCTAAAGCAGCTAAAATATAGTCTCCAGCTCGATGACCAAAAGTATCATTAACTTTTTTGAAATAATCAATGTCAATCATCATAAAAATAAAATCATCAATACGACCTCTGTTGTAAAGACCTATATTGATTTCAAAAATACGATCCATGATTGCACGTCTTGGCAAAGATGTTAATTCATCAAAGTAGCCGATTTTTTCCACAAGAGATTTTTGTTCCATCTCTTTGGTCATATCGGTAAGAAATCCCAGAGAAAGACAGATGTGGTCATGACTGAAAACCTCAATATGAGCTTGATCTTTGACCCAAAAAAACCGGTCATTGACATTTAGCTTGTATATCGCTTCAACACATCCAGATATTTTTACCTCTTCACGAAGTCCCTGACACTGACCTTCAAGCTCTGAACTTGGAGTAATCTCTTCCATCACTTTATTGTCCATGTCATTATAGCGGTAAATACGTCGGTCAACTACCGCTTTTCTGAAGCATTCCGATGTTTTATCAGGAGAACAGTTCAGAAAAGTCAAAAGTTTTTTCCCTGAGAATTCATACCAGATAATTTTATTTTCAGTTTCGTTCCACGCAGCAAGATAGGGGACAATTGGCGGATTTGCTGATTCCACTTTCTGCAGAGTGTTAAAAAGTTCAAGCACCCTGCAGTGCAGATTTTTGGAATACTTCCCGTAAAGAAGTTGCCCGAAGTAATTAGGCGGAATAGTATGTCCGTGATAATCAAATCTAATATTGTAATCTGTCATGCCACAACTCTCTTTTGCTCTATTGCAATTCTATTGTCTTATTTTTTTTGTCGTTTTATCAGACTGCACATCATTGGAGTCTGAATTTTTTTCGGGATTCGATGGATTAACAACAGATGGTTTAATCAGATTCATCTTTTTTTTCAGAGCTTCAATTTTATCAGTCACATCTTTCACTCCCTGAAAAAATGGTTTGTCAAATCTGGTTTTGAAAATAAACTCACCAGTCATGGCATTGCCATCAATTCGGGAAACAGCGGAGAGATAATCAAAAGGTTCCATTATCTTTTTAAACTCAGGTGTCATAATGATCTGACTTTCAGGAATGGTATATGCAATCATTGGTACAAAGTTTTTCACAGTATACAGTGCTTCGCCCACATCAAAAAAGAAGATGGAGACATCTTGTTTTAAAGCCGTCTGAAGAGCCTTGTTTTTAAAATCACTGGTCATAAAACCACTGCCTATGTCAGCAATCATGGCTTTTTCAAACATGGGTTTTCCCAGGGTGATGACAAAGTCATTTTTGATAAATCCCGCATATATCTGAACTGGACCGGCTGGAACCATATATACCTCGTTGCCATTAATCTGAACACGATTTATAATGGACTGCTGTTCAGGCGGCAGCTTTGCAATAATATTTTCAATGACTGTTTTCATTTTTTCCGGATCTCTAAACTCCAGTGCCGCCAAAGTATTGATATTGGTCATATTAATGCTCATGGCATCATACATCCCAGCACTTATATTGCCGCCTAAATTCTGAATTACATCTTTTTCCACATCAATATTGTAATCAATCTTGACACGGTCGAACTCCTTTTTAATCGTATCGAGTGTTTTTTTATCAAGTGTCTCCTGAATTATATTCCAGTAAACTTGAAAATTTTCTACAACGCCCATAAGCAAAAGAGGTTTTTCCTTCATTCCCAAAATAAGATCTCTTTTAGGAGTTGCATTTTTAAATAAATTAAATAATTCTGATTTTTCAAGAACATTGAGCACAAAATCAGCTTTCAGGTCAGGGCTTTTCAAATCCGCGGAAATACCTGCTCCCTGATAGTCCTTGAGATAGTCCAAGCCCGGGTAATCAGAACTTTTGGTATGGTCAGTTTTATTATTCTCAGCTTTGTTGTTATTTTCATTGCCTGCTATTTGTGAAAGACCCGGAGCAAAGTATTTCATTGCCTGAGGATTGGCATTAAAAACTCTGCCAAGGTTTGCGTATAAAAATAACTCTCTGGATGGATTTGTCTTGTCAATTACTTTGGTAAATACAGGCATATCTATCAATTTTTTTTCATCTTTTCCGATTTTTTCAAAAAATTGCTTGGCATCTGTCACAGGATTGGTACCAAAAAAGAGATATCCATTTTTGCTGACCATGTAAAAAGCCATCGGCGGTGTTTCCACTGGCTCCCCCTTAGAACTTTTTGCTTGATTATCAGTATCTTCGGAGTTGTTTTGTCCATCTTCAGATTCAATCTTTTTACCTTTGGCTTGATTTTTTTCTACTTCAGAATCTTTTACTGCGGAGTTTTTTACTGCGGAGTCTTCTACTTCAGAGACATCTTCTTCAGAGTCTTCTACTCCAGAAGAGTTTTCTTCAAGTTCTTCTGGCTCAGAAGAGTCGATATCAAGATACCAGCTCCATACATCACCGTTTTTTGTAAACTTTGCGTCAGGATTATCATCTTCAATAAATTCCTTGATTTTTGCAATTGCCTTATCCGCATTATTTACAGGCAGATAGATTATGATATTCATATAGGGATTATCATTTCCATCTAAAATTTTAAAATCAGAAACAGCAAATCCAAATGGTTTGGTGACATCAAAACCGTTACTCTGCAACTCTTTTAAATCAAATGGATTAAATCCAAAATTCTCTTTGATTTCATTAAGATCTTCTATTGGCTCTCCCCAGAATGATTTTTCAGTAACAGAAAGATAATCATACCAATCCTTTGCTGAAGAAAATTTAATAACAAAATCAGTGGATTCAGGAAGTATTTTGATTGCTTCTCCGGGGTCTGTGTCAGAAAAGCAGGTGGAAACAGAAAAATTTAATAAGAGTACTGCAAAAAGCATAGTAAAAATTTTTTTCATAACAATCTCCGTGTCGGGTAAAACAGCACCCATTTTGTTTTAGGTTATAAGCAACACACATTTTTTAGGTTGTCAATAGCACCCATTTTGTTTTAGGTTATCAAAGGATTTTAAAGCATCGCTATGGGTAAATTTTATTATCAGGGATATGCGGGGGCATTGGTAAATCCATCATCAACGATTTACCGGTTAGGGTAGATTTTATCATAGATGATTTACCAGTTATGGGTAGATTCTATCATAAGTGATTTGCCTGTCATTATTAGTAAAAGGGATGGATTTTAAGGATATGCCTGTTTTGATGTTAATGATATTGATTCCATTATTATCAATCACCGCATAGGTGTAAAAAGAATTTCTGGGGTCTGAAAGTGAGCCTGGATTAAGAAAAATCATCTGGTTTCTTTTTTCAAGGGAAAACAGATGGGTGTGTCCATGTATCACAAGATTCACATCTGAATCGAGTATCTCTGACGGCAGTTTTTTAAAATATCTGTCTCCATGATGAAGAAAAATCTTCCATTCCATAAAATCAAATGTCAGGGTTTCATCATATCCCGGTGAAAAAGATGAGCGGTCACAGTTGCCATAGACAAAATAAAAAGGATTTTTAAATTCGGAAATTTCTTGCAGAATAAGATCAGGCTGATAATCAGGATAACCATAACAGGGATATCGTGTGCCAAAGAGATCTCCTGCCACAGCCAGAGAGTCTTCTTTGTCAAGAAGCCCCTTAAGTGTTAACCATGTGGAATAACTTCCATGAACATCTGCGGTTACAATAAGCTTTTTCATGAAACGCATCCATCCTTCATAAAAATTGTCCGTCTTGCATGAAACGCATCCATCCCTAATAAAAATTGTCCATCTTTCATGCAACTCATCTGTCTTTCAGAAAAATTGTCCGTCTTTCATGCAACTCATCTGTCTTTCAGAAAGATATTATGATACTCGTTTTCTGAAAAGTGCTTTTTAAGAAGTGTATGAATAAGGTTGTAGATATCTTCAATTTCTTTATTTTCGAGTCTTGGAATCAAGGCTTTCATAAATCTGTCTTCAGAGAATTTTTGAAGATAAAACATTATCGTCTCTTCATCTGTTTCCCTGTCCATCCCAAAAGCACCAAAACCTTTATATTGATGTATAAAATTGTGACAATCTTGTTTTGCCTGATTGATGATATTTTGAACATTCTGTTTCAATGAGGATATTTACTCCTTATCCGGAAATTTGTTTCTGATTGCTTTAATAACATCATAAATGGAGATAAATATTTCGACCAGTTCAGGATCAAAATGATGACCAGCCTCTTTTTTTAGTAGTGCAATTACTTCTGCCTCATCCCACGCCGGCTTATATACTCTTGCTGAAATAAGTGCGTCATAGACATCTGCCAAGGCAACAATTCTTCCAGCCAATGGTATGTTCTTGCCTTTCAGCATTCTTGGATATCCTCTGCCATCCCATCTTTCGTGGTGAGTATATGCAATGTCATAGGAAAGGGTGTCCAGATCAGAAACATTCCCATGAAAGAGTTTTGCACCCTGATAAGCATGAGTTTTCATGATTTTGAATTCACCTTCATTCAGCCTGGCCGGTTTTTTCAGAATAATGTCAGAAATGGAAACCTTGCCCACATCATGTAGCATTGCTGAAATTCTTAAAATATCTTTATAGTTTTTAATCTCTCTATATTTAAGATTATTTTGTTCAGCCCATTTCTGAAAAATCTCTATGGCATAAGACCCGACCCTGTTCACATGGGAACCCGTCTCTTTAGGATCACGGAGTTCAGCCATTTTTATCATTCTTAAAATCATCTCACGAGTCATCTTGGCTTTTTCAATGGCTGAGGTCGCACTGCCTGCAAAAAAATTAAGATAATTTTCATCAGATGTTTTAAATGGCACTGGATTTCCTAACTCGTCCTTTGCATTTATTATCTGCATGACACCTATAACCTGAGACCGAGTGGTAATAAGTGGAATGGTCATCATGGATTGGGTTGTGTATCCTGCAATTTCATCAAAACTGCTATTAAAAGAGTAGGGTACTGTGTCATTTACTTTATGAACATCATCAATATTCAGAGATTTCCCTTTGAGGGCTACGTAGCCGGCAATCGACTTTTCATCTATTGGAATTGAGAAACTCGAATATATCTGCTTGTTGTTCAGTGCATCTCTTCTTCTAAGTGTGTCATTCTGGACATAGCTGAAATTGAGGTTCTTATTTTCAAGCAGAAAAATAGACCCTGCATCAGCATTTGTAAGTCGTCGTGTTTTATATAGAATTGTATCAAGCAAAGAGTCAATATCCTTGATATGATTCAATTCATCATTTATTTTTAAGAACTGGCTTAATTTATCATCATCATCTAACTGCATCACGACCCCTCCTCCCGTCTTTTTCTTCAATCAAAAATCATTATTGCGGGGGATGAATTAAATTTATTATATCATCAAATGTTGCAATTCCTACCCTGTCCCTTCTCTTCAGGTTGGGGGTTTTTTACTATCACTTCTGTGGATATATATTCCATATATCAGAAGCATATTCCCTGATAGTTCTGTCACTGGAAAATTTTCCGGTTCTTGCTATATTGAGTAGAGATTTTTGTGCCCATTTATTTTTGTCAACATAATCTGAGGCAAGTCTCTTCTGTGTCTCGGCATAGGATTTAAAGTCAGCCATATGACAATAGTAATCTCCCTGATCAACAAGAGCATGATGAAGAGGCTTGAAAATACCGGGTTCACTGCTACAGAAAAGATCAGAATCAAGTGAATCTACGACCCGTTTGAGATACATATCCTCTTTCAGTTGTTTTTGGGCATTAAAGGAGCTTCTAACCCCATCAATATCTTCCACCCTGTGTCCGAAAATATAGATGTTTTCATCTCCAACCTCTTCTGCAATCTCAATGTTGGCACCATCAAGAGTGCCAATGGTCAATGCACCGTTTATGGCAAATTTCATATTGCCTGTTCCTGATGCTTCCATTCCGGCAGTTGAAATCTGCTCACTTACA
>JADGBP010000148.1 GCA_015231395.1 Desulfamplus sp.
AATGTTTCAGTATCAGTGCTTTTCAAAATATACTGCTTGAAACGCCCTTCAATTTTGCTCAAATCCTCTTTTAATTTCTGATGACCAGAAGTTGAAACAATTTTTAAAATATCATGATATTCTTTCAAAGAGCGATGGCAAAACAGGTAAAGGTGAATCTGGTTCATTGCACTGGCATTACAAGCTTCTGCAAAAGCCTGAAGATCAAGACCTTCTTTACCTGTCGGGTCTTTTACAACCTCTTCCATTTTGTGACCGAACTCGTCCCAGAAAACAGCTATTCCGCTGTAAGTGTTATTCTTTCTGAGTTCTTTTACTACACTCTCATACAGGCTGACTGAATCAGTCATGGTCAAATAGTCAAATTGAGCCCCGTTAGTCACTAAAGGGTAAATAGCACGAAACAGATCAAAGAACTTTTTCTGATACTCTGCAAGGCAAGTTTTAAGCTCTCCAACCGTATGACCGCTTTCTTCAACCTTCTGTTTAAGAATGACAAAACTCTCAGGATAATTTTGTTCAAAATCTTCAATGCGTTTTATGGCAGTATCAAACGCAGTTTGCGGCAATAATGAATCAAGACCTTCAGCAGTCAAGGCACGACGCAAACCCATCATAAGGCTATCGGCAATATTGCCTTCATTGCCATAAAGATTGACTATCAAATAAGGTGCTGGAACTGCCTGACGATATTGCTTTAAAACATCTCTGGTATCTCTGTCCAATTTTTCCATGACCAATTGCAACTCTTGTGTTGCCACTGGACGCAGAAAAAAATTAAGCAGAACCAGGGCTAAATGGCTTTTACCTGTGCCATAGGTTCCCATAATAATTCTTGAACGCAAATCCGGAGTTGTTGGATGGAGTTTCTTTGCAAAATCCAGAATAATTTCCCGTGCCACCTCAGTTGGGATATAGCCTGCTACCTTGCTTAGATTCTCCCGCTCATTACGAAGATTAACTGCTGCCTTGAACCCTGGCGAAATTTTGATAAATTCAGAAAGTTTTCGTGTCATATTAATAAAAGTCCCTTTATTTTATAAAATCGCTACAATACATTTATATATTTTATGAAAAATGTTGGGGTTCAAGCACTTTTCCGACAAGTGTGTTGCTCGCTGTATCTATAGACTTTCAAAAAAATATTTTGGTATCTCAATTTTTAAGAAGGGTAACCGCAAGGGATTACCCCTACTTTTGCCAATTTAATTATCTGGAAAACTATATTATTTTTTTGTTTCGGTATCAAGTATGTTAGCCCACTCTATAATGCCTTTTGCCCAAGGAGACATATAGTTTTCTGCATAAATTCTTGTAATTTGCCCATCACTTACTCGGAATAATAGCCGCGGATCACTATCGGTTTCAGAATTGTCATAAAAATACATACGATCAACACAAGGTAAAATTTGAACACAATTTGCAATTGCTTTGTAATATCGGCTTATAATTTTTGGAATAGGGACATCATGCCCACCTTCCATAACTCTTTGTGCAACTCTTTGGGCATTGATTGAGGGGTCATTTGTACATACAAAGAAACACCGAATAAAGAACCCAACATTTTTGGCTCGCTGAACAAACTCCATTTTTTCTTTTGTTGAAAAGACAGTTTCAAATGCCATGCTGGTCATACTATTCAAACAATCTTCTCGAATAAGTTTAGCTCTATTTGCTGCATTGATAACTGCTTCAATGGAGTTCCAATCTCCAAATTCATTCTGAGCTATTAAATCTGGGTTGATATATTCACACCCGTTCATCCATTCATGGCGTAAAAGTTTCTCAGTAATAGTGGTTTTTCCTGATCCGTTAGGTCCAGCAACAATGATTAATCTTGGCTTTTCTTGTTCTATCATCTTAGTATCGGTGTATCAACGCGATATACCGCCTGCTTTATCTCTTTGTTCAATTTGTCAAAATGTGCATCTAAAGCCTTTTTTCTACGATTGCGAGCCTCTTGACCTGCTTTTTTTATTATTAAAGCAAGCTCTTCCTCCCCATCTTCTTGATTTACAAAATTTTCTTTTATTTTTCCCATAATTTCTACACCGTAAATATATTATTATATTTAAACATCAATAATGTTTATTAAGAGTCAAAGTTATCCCAATGCCCAAATATAACCACGATTATTTGGGTCTATTGCTCTAATGTCTGCTAAATTTTCCTGACAATACAAGACTATCACAACTCCATTTGGCATCTCTGTCCGTAACATATAACGTATAAAGTCCAATCTCTCATCAGTCTGCCATTTGCTATAAAATGGTTCAAGATTTGAGACAATTATGGGTTTTAATAAAGATAACCCACGAAGTTCTGTCTGAACTATGTTGCGAGTTAAGAATGTCTCTAATGCCCCTTGATAACGTGCAGCAAAATCAACTTTCTGACCATTCATAATACCTGCAATTTCATCAATTACTGCTTCTGAAAAAATTCCCCATTTAGAAGGGATAATAAACATGACAGGATAACGTCTCTCTTTGCAGATATGCCATTTTTCTATAAAAATATTAAGAAGCTGCATAGTTGTATCTCCTCAAGGCTTATGAAAAGAGTGTCGGAGTTGTCTGCATTTTTTCAAGTTCAAGAATTTCAGATTTACCCTTTTCTAATGCAACTTCTGGCGAATCACCGTCAAGCTCGTGATAATAAGCACTGATCAGTATTAACGGGTTTAAATCCATAATTGACACTGAATTTAATCCAGCCGTATGGCTAACCCATCCCACCTGTTTATTATAGTAATCCCCAATTTGTATAAGAATTTCATCAAGCGATGTTCTATCAAGTCTGAAAATCCTGCCTACTCCCCAAGGTTCCAACAGCTTTTCCAAATGAACAGATTTTCTTTGCTGTTCTATTGCCCAATCTAATAGACTATATGCTACTATTGCAGCAGGCGGTAATTTATAACCGATAGATTGACGGCAAAAATTATTTTTTTCTTGAGGTTGAAAAAATCCCAAATCTTTACCCAAACGAGTTCCTTCAAAAACCTGTATCAAGGGTGAAAATATAAGTTTATCAAATGTGCTGTCAGTCATTGGTTTTTCGTGGTCTTTATTCCACCATGCTCTCAATTCATCTTCTAAAGATTTTCGGTCAAATATATCGTTTGTAAATTCATTGAAATAAAACGAATAAAACCATGCGGGACTGCTTTGTTTAGCAAGGTTATAGTGTATTGCCCACCAGATACCATCATCGTCCATGTCTGGGTCATGTTTTCTGATTAGATGTCCTAAAGTGGTCAACATAAATTGATTCTTCTTTTTTGTTATAATACCTGCAGATTCAGCCCATACCTTTGCTGCACCTACCTTCAATTTACCAATCCGTAAGATTCCCTGAGCCTCTTCAACCGCACTTGGTAAAAACAGATTAGGGTGATTTGGAAGTTTTTTAATTATAAGACGAAGCCACGATTCCTCGAAGCCGAATTCAAATTTAGCCATACTAATTATTTACCTTTTTTCTTTAATGAATCAACCGCTGGACATCTATGTTTTACGCAAGCCAAACAGCTAACACAATTGTTTTCATCTATAAAAAATTTCTGATTTGTAATAACAAGAGCTTTTAAAAGACACTTTGCACCACATGCACCACAGTTAATGCACGATTGTAATTTTTTAAGCTGTTTTTCAATCCGTTGTTTAAAAACCAACTTACCTTTTTCTATTAAATAATTAATACGAACTGTCTTGTCTTGAAAACTAACTTCCACACTTGCCAGCATTATATTGGTAACATGATCATGGATCAAAAATGTTTCCGAATAGTTGGTACTTCTGATCCATGTTTGCAATCCTAATGGACGCAAAAAATAACGGACACTCCGAATATCCCCGCTCAATAACTGATAAGATAATGCAGAGTCAGATAAAAGACATGGTGCAGATTCAATAGAAGCCTTATAATAATCCAATCCACGTCCACCAGCTCTTGCTCTCCAACCTTTATCAACAAAATTTTCAGGATTAGGGTGAGCCATTCGCAATGCCTGTTCCATCAAAAAAGTCTGCCAGCGTTGATATTTTTGTGGGTAACGTTCTTTGGTTATTTCATAAGACCAATCACTATTGAATGGACAGTAAAGGCAACCAACTCTACGGAATCCTTTTTTATATGCCTTATTAAAATTTAAACCGTGAAAAAGCATATAAATCCATACGGCTAAGTCAGACCATTCAATTATAGGACTTGCTAATATCTCATTTACAATTTTGTGTTGTTTGGTAATCCTCTGATATTTAGATCTACGTGCAGACTCAGACCTCCTAACTCCATCAAAGGTAAGCACCCCTTGATTCGGACTCAAACTGTTAATAATCTTTGCCAATGGGTTGGTCTTATGTGTTGTGCAACACCAACGCAAGATACGGCTTGGAGGTCCAATAGATTGAGCAGTTTCAAAAAAATCAAGTTGAGAACGACTGCTGATAAACGGAGTCAGCGGGTGTTCCTGCTGAAATTCATTGATGTATTTATAAGTATCTGGAAATTCTATAGTGGTATCAGCAAAAACATGAAGAACATCGCTTCGACCCAAAGCATTCATAACCAAATGAGAAGCTACAGTTGAATCTTTACCCCCTGAGAACGAGACCAGAACAGGTAATCCTTTGTATTCCCTGATTGTGTCTCGTATGAACTGTTCTGCCTCATACTGCATCTGTTCCACATAAGGTCTGTTTGCCTTATGCAATATTTTAAATGTCTTATCCCGTGAACGACGATAGGATGTGGATTGTTTTAGTGTCTTTAACTCGTAAATTTCCGTCGATGTTGAAGACAAACGAAATAGAGCCTCCCCATATCCGTAGTAGGTGTGGTTGCCAGGCGTTACCCATATTTCACTATCGTTTAGAAAAGTGTGTAATTCAGCGGTTAGTCTCTTTTTAAGATAGTTAATTTCTTGACGGAAAACAGGCACAAGTGCTGCTGTTGAAATCTCTCTTCCAGCCGATCCACAGGCATGACAGATATTTCCAAGCAAAGGAACATGACAGGAATCGCACCAGAATGCTCTTGAATTTACGTGTTCACTCATATCTTGATTTTAGCCTTGTCTCTGGTTTTAATAGAGATTGAAAAAGAGTCGTCCTCATCACCACAATCATCATTATAAGAACAGACTTGACTAAGCTTTTTTGGTTCTTTTTCTAAATGATAGGAATTGTTTAGCGTAAATGCTGGATTGTCTAAAATTGTTTGGTTATCTGAAATTGCAGAAAAAGATAGAGAAGAGGATAATTGCAGAAAATAGTCATCAATTGCTTTTAATAGGATAATAATGAGTAAATTATGTGTGGTAGTATTTGACAAAAGATCAACAATATTTGATTGGAGAAGAATTGACGTATTATTTCTAATAAAAAAGATAGAGTTTAAAAAGCTATCAATAGGCTTATTAGTAGCACTTCTAATAAAACCATCTTCTATAGAGTTAATTTTACTGATAGTAACATTATCAGCTTCAACAACAAGCCCTTTTTTCTTACGGCTCAGATAATAACTGAAAAATCGTTCTTTAAGAGTTGATATACAAAATGCTCCATTGCTATCCATTCCTCTTATAAAAACTAACGCCAAAACAAGTTTGTACGAGCAGTTATTTTTGCTCACAAGGTATCGTGCAAATTCTGCAACTGGTTCTGGTAGTAGGTCTATAAAATCATTGATTTTGCGTTGTTGCCACTTTTCTGGTCGATCATAAAATCCTTCGCCAATACTTATAAATCTTGTATCTTTTCCCAAAGCCGACGTAATATTACCCTCTGTAAATTGACCGTCAAGTAGCTCAATTACCTCTGCACGTTTTAAAGGGCGGTTGCTTGCGTCAAGGAGTTCTTCGATGGCGGTGGAAACAGAGCGATATCCACCCATTCCCCAAGATTTAAGCCCATAAGTCCCTCTGCTTACAATTTCAACAGTGTCGTAACGTATAATTGAAGCATGAACATTATGATCTGATATTTCCTCATGTTTTGGGCTTATCTGACGTACAGCTTCAGCGATTTCAGTAAAGTGCATTGGTTTACCGTGATTTTCCAAAATATGGCAGATGATACCTTCAAGTTTTCCAGAGTATTTAACAAGCCACTTGTCATAAGATGATACCAAATTGTTATGCAAAGCAAATCTATCTCCACTTTTATCAATTAAATGCTCAATAAAAGCCTTATG
>JADGBP010000149.1 GCA_015231395.1 Desulfamplus sp.
TGCTGCTGTTGTGGGAGGAATAGGTGATATAAGAGGAGCGTTTGTAGGTGGTTTTCTGCTGGGTATTATCGAAATTTTGGTGGTTGCTTTCTTTCCGTCAACTTTCAGGGATCTGATAGCATTTTCAATACTTCTTATAATTTTGGTAATAAAGCCCACAGGATTGTTCGGTATCGCGAAATCCACAAAAATATAACCTGATTTTGCAAGCAGGATACTCATTGATTTGAGTAATTTTTAACACTAATTTTTCCCCTATGAAGAGTAGGGGTTTCCCTGGAATATATTATGAAAAAGTTCTCTGTACCTGTCTTACTCACCATAACACTAATTTCTCCCCTATGAAGAGTAGGGGTTTCCCTGGAATATATTATGAAAAAATTCTCTGTACCTGTCTTACTCACCATCTTTGCCGTGGGCACAGTGCTTGCCGCACATTTTGAATTGCTGGATCTTTATATTCAGACAGTAATCATGTTCATAGGGGTCAATATCATACTGTCGTCAAGTTTTAATATCATTAACGGCTATATGGGTGAATTTGCCTGTGGTCATGCCGGATTCATGGCCGTTGGAGCTTATGTCACATCAGTGCTAAACATCATGTTCTTTACAAACAGCAAGACTTTTGGAGACTCCATCTTATCTCCTGAACTTGCTCTCTGGTTTTTTCCTGTCACTATGCTGCTTGGCGGGATTGCCGCGGCAATTACCGGACTGCTTGTGGCTCTGCCATCCTTTAAAACCCGTGATGACTATCTTGCTATAATAACGCTTGCTGCGAACTTCATACTGGTCAGTATGTTCATAAATATGGATTCAGTCGGTGGTGCGAGAGGGTTGATGGGCATGAAACAGATTATATTTTCCATGGAAGATGTGGCGTTTATACCGTGGATGCTTATATGGACATTTGTTTTTACCTACGCCACTGTTTTTGTTATTCGTAGATTTGTCACATCCACATACGGTAAGGGGATCATCGCCATACATCAAGATGAAATAGCCGCTGAAATAATGAGTGTCAACACCAATAAAATGAAACTTGTGGCATTTATGCTTTCATCAGGACTTGCTGGTATTGCAGGAGGGCTCTTTGCCCATATTTTAGGGTACATAAATCCCAATTCATTTAACATTCTCAAATCTACAGAGTGTTTAGTTATGGTTTATCTTGGAGGAATGGGCTCGTTGAGCGGCTCCGTAATTGCGGCTATCATTTTTACCCTGCTTATTGAAGGACTTAGATTCATTATTCCAGCGATGGACACACTGATCCATTTTGTTCCGCTTGTGCCTGAAACTTTTCATCTGAGTCAAGTTCTAAAATGGGTCATTATTCCTCTTATTCTTGTCATTCTTATGCAGTTCCGTCCTGAAGGAATAATGGGAAACAGAGAACTATCTGATTTTTTCCCTAAACTCAAAAAATATTATGAGTTCAAATAATCTTATTGAACTTCCCGAGCAATAGAAACAATCTGGAATATTGAGCATCATGCCATCATTATGGAGAGATGATTTATGTCTTTACTTAAAATAAAAGGTCTGACCCAGCAGTTTGGGGGACTTACTGCAGTATCCGATTTTGCAACCGAGTTTCAGGGCAATGAACTAATGGGTCTGATAGGTCCAAACGGTGCTGGCAAAACAACCGTATTCAATATTGTCAGCGGTTTTTACAAGCCTACTGAAGGCAAAATTCTTTTTGCAGAGAAACCGATTGACGGCCTTAAACCTCATAAAGTCACTGCTATGGGTATTGCCAGAACATTTCAGAATATAAGGCTGTGGCACGACATGTCTCTTCTGGATAATATTCTCATATCTCAGCACTATAATTTAGGATATAATCTGTTCGATCTGTTTGTGCGAAACAAACGGTATGTCGAGAATGAAAAGCGAATGAGAAATATTGCCATGCAGCTTCTTGAGCAACTTGATTTAGTTCAGTTCATGGACGAAAAGCCCAAAAATCTGCCCTATGGTGTACAGCGTAAAATCGAGATTGCACGGGCACTTTCTGTCAAACCCTCTTTGCTGCTTCTTGATGAACCGGCAGCAGGGCTCAACTCTTCAGATGTTCAGGAACTTATAAAACTGATTGCATGGATTCATAAAGAGTTCAAAATTGCCATTTGGATGATTGAGCACCAGATGGCAGTAGTCATGTCCCTCTGTTCATGGATACAGGTGATTGATTTTGGCAAGACAATTGCCGAAGGTACACCAGAACAGATTCAGAATAATCCTGCTGTTATCAAAGCATATTTAGGAGATGAAAATATCTGATGCTGCTTGAAATAAAAAATCTATATGTAAAATATGGGAATATCGAAGCCCTTCATGGTATCTCTTTTACTGTGGACAGAGGAGAAATTGTTACTCTCATCGGTGCTAATGGTGCCGGAAAAACCACCACCCTTCATGCCATCACACGGGTACCGCCTCCTGAGGGCTCCAAGGTCTCAAACGGAGATATCCTATACAACGGCAAAAGCCTGCTCAATGTTCCTGCCCATTCCATTGTGTCGGATTATCACATTGCCCTTGCACCTGAAGGGCGACACATATTTGGTAATCTCACTGTGGAAGAGAACCTTAAACTTGCCACCTACTCAAGACCTGATGATGATTCTCAAAAGAAGGATTATCAACGGGTTTATGATCTTTTTCCCAAAATGGCGGAAAGACGCAATCAGCGAAGCGAGACCTTGAGCGGCGGTGAGCAGCAGATGCTCTCGGTAAGCCGTGCGATAATGACAGCATGCGATTTTTTAATGCTTGATGAACCTTCAATGGGACTCTCTCCACTTCTGATGTATGACATGTTCAGAGTACTCAAAACACTCAATGAGGAGGGAATGACCATTCTGCTCATTGAACAAAATGCCAATCTTGCACTTAAATTTGCCCATCGGGGATATGTTCTTGATACAGGAGAAATTGTAGCAAGCGGGACAGCAGGCGAACTTTTGAACAATCCTGAGATAAAAAAGGCGTATCTTGGGGTATAAAAAGAACAAAACAATGGAAAATTTTACCACTCTTTTAAGTTGCCTTAATGGAAACCAAAATATTCATGAAATTTAGACCATGTATTGACATAAAAAACGGAAAAGTTGTCCAGATTGTTGGTGGCAGCCTAAGGGATACAGCTAATACCCTTGAAGGTAACGGAGATGCTTCATATTCCAAAGATTCGGTAGATAGAATGTCTGCAACACCCACAATCACTACAGACATAGTGGACACCACAATTACCAACTTTGAAAGCACTCAAGACGCTTCATATTTTGCGACACTCTACAAAAACGATGGAATTTATGGCGGTCATGTTATTTCATTGGGGTCTGGCAATCATGAGGCTGTTCTATCTGCACTCAGGACATTTCCCGGAGGATTGCAGTTTGGAGGCGGTATAACGCCTGATAATGCCGCTATTTATCTTGATGCAGGTGCAAGTCATGTGATTGTTACCTCTTTTGTCTTTTCCGATGGTCAGATTAATATGGAAAAATTAAATCTTCTGGTAAACCAGATCGGAAAAAAACGTCTTGTCCTTGACTTGAGTTGCCGTAAAAAAGATGGGCAATTCTGGATTGTGACAGATCGGTGGCAAAATTTTACCAACGTATCTGTGACTCAAGAGACGCTTGAAAAATTTGCCATATATTGTGATGAATTTCTTGTGCATGGTGTGGATGTAGAGGGTAAAATGGGTGGCGTTCAATCAGATCTTGTGGAGTTGCTTGGTAAACTTTCTCCCATACCGGTAACCTATGCCGGTGGTGTCAAATCTTTTTCTGATCTTGACCATGTAAAAACAATTGGAAGCGACCGAGTGGATCTCACCATTGGCAGTGCCCTTGATATTTTCGGCGGCACAATATCATACAAGAATGTCGTTCAATGGCATAATCTCAATTTATAAACCGTCATGGTCAGAATCCGGTCACCTAAGAGCATAAAAATAAGAACATGTTTTCACGACAAATAAAGTCAATTAAGGAACAAATGGAAGAGCAAAACTGGAATCAACAAGAAGAAAAACCAAGCAAAACCCGGAAAAAAAAGGCTGTTCAACAACTTCAGAAACTTGGAGAATTTCTTGTTGAAATGCCGGAAACTGAGGTGGATAAACTTGAGATCTCCCAAAAACTAAAAAATGAATTATCCATAGCCAGAGCACTCACAAAGCATGGGGCAAAGAAAAGGCAACTGCAATACATTGGTGTCCTGATGCGGGAAATTGACACGGAGCCGCTCCTTGAAGTTATGGAAAATATGGTCAAAAGCGGAAAAGGAAAAATTGCAAAAAAAGCCAAACCCTTTAGAAATACTAAAATTATGAAAAATACTAAAATCATGAAAGATACTAACCACCTTGATGTTAATCTCCAATCAAAGAAAGAACCCCCCAAATTCTGATGTTTCTTCCCACTACTTCAAAAGAATTAGCCGCCCTTGGATGGAATCGTCCTGATGTTATTCTTGTCACAGGAGACACATATATTGACTCTCCGTTTACCGGTGTTGCCGTTATTGGCAAGCTTCTTGTAAAACATGGTTTCACTGTTGGAATCATTGCACAGCCGGACATGGACTCTGACAAAGATATTACAAGGCTTGGAGAACCAGCACTCTTCTGGGGAATTACTTCAGGTGCTGTGGACTCAATGGTATCCAACTACACCGCGTTAAAAAAGAGAAGAAAAAGCGATGACTACACTCCGGGAGGAATTAACAACAGACGACCTGATAGAGCGGTCATTGCTTATACCAATCTTGTCAAACGATACTTTAAAAACACTTCTCCTATTGTGCTTGGAGGAATAGAAGCAAGTTTAAGACGCATCTGCCACTATGATTTCTGGTCAGACAGCATAAGACGATCCATTCTCTTTGATGCCAAGGCTGATTATCTTATATATGGCATGGGTGAATCAGCAGTGATTGAACTTGCACAAGCTCTTAAAGATCAAGGATCAGCACCTCTTAACGAAGAGACCCTTTCTGCCATAAGAGGAATTTGCTACAGATCAAATACTTTACCAACTCCTAACTCAGATCCTGACTTCGGCTATCTTACACTTGCTCCCTATGATGTTGTAAAACAGGATAAAGAGCAATTTGCTCAAAGTTTCCAAACATTTTACCGGAACAATGATCCTTTGACAGCACAAGGATTGGTGCAGCTTCAGGACTCAAGATATCTTGTCCAAAATCCACCTGCTTTTTATCCGGACACACAAGGTATGGACAATCTTTCTGCCCTTGAATTTGAACGTGATATACACCCGTATTACAAAGAGTTCGGGAAAGTAAAAGCGTTGGATACCATTCAGTTTTCGATATCCACCCATAGGGGATGTTATGGCGAGTGTAATTTCTGCTCCATTGCTGTACATGAAGGCAGAACTGTAAGATGGCGAAGTGAGGATTCCATTATAAATGAAATCAAAAAACTTGCCAGACATCCTGATTTCAAAGGCATAATATCAGATGCTGGTGGTCCTACTGCAAACATGTATGGATTTGAATGTGCTAAAAAGCTCAAGCAGGGAGCTTGTCAGGATAAACGCTGCATCTTTCCATCTATATGCAAAAACCTAAAACCTGACCACTCAAAACAGATCAGTCTGCTAAAAAAAATCCAGCAGGTTGAAGGAGTAAAAAAAATCTTTGTTGCTTCAGGCATCAGGTATGATCTGATGTTTTCAGACAAAAAACATGGCAACAGATATCTTGAGGCTATTGTAAAAAATCACGTTTCCGGTCAGTTGAAGATTGCACCGGAACATATCATATCTCATATATTGGAGCTTATGGGAAAAGCAGACAATCAATTTTTCCTCGAAGGTATGGAAAAAAAAGATGGTCAGTTGTTGCTGGAATTTAAAAAAAGATTTGATACTCTGTCACAAGCAAATGATAAAAAACAGTTTTTAACTTATTATATGATGGCGGCTCACCCAGGCTGTACGCTTGCTGATATGAAGCAACTTAAACAATTTACCCGTGAAAAACTTAAAATCATACCTAAGCAGATTCAAATTTTTACACCAACTCCTTCAACCTACTCAAGCCTGATGTATTACACTCAAACCAACCCATTTACCGGAAAGAAACTTTTTGTTGAAAAAAATATGGCTGCCAAAGAAGCACAAAAGA
>JADGBP010000014.1 GCA_015231395.1 Desulfamplus sp.
AGAGTAATTATTGCTAAAGCTGATTCTTCCTTACTGGCTAACATCAAATTTACAGAAAACTCTATTATCAGCAACAATCTATATGTTTCATCAGGATTTGCAAATCCAAGACATAAAGAGATTATCGAAGCCTTTAACAAAGGACTTGCAGAAATCAAGGCAACCGGAGAGTTTAATAAAATTTTTGAAAGCTATGGTATAAAGACCAATTTACCGTGAAAACACGTTGTGATTTTCATGATTCGGGGGTGGTCGGATTCCGACCATGCCCGTTTATCAGGAATAACTATAATAAGCAGGAATAAAAATGGATTACTTCAGCAAAATCTGGCAAAAAATTTTGCACACAATTCAAAAACCTATCTCATTTTCTTTTATGAAAGGGCAGAAATTATCATCTGCTGATTCTACTGATTTCAATGATTCCATTACTTCAACTGACATTGACCAGATAACCCGACAATATAAAATAGATATAAAAAAGCTGAAAAAACTATCCCTTGCCATTGAAGAAAATCCTTGCATTATCCTGATTACTGATAAACACGGCGAAATTGAATATGTGAATCAGGCATTTACCAAAATAATGGGATAT
This sequence comes from Desulfamplus sp., assembly GCA_015231395.1. GTDB lineage: Bacteria > Desulfobacterota > Desulfobacteria > Desulfobacterales > Desulfobacteraceae > Desulfamplus. Next base: position 596 of record JADGBP010000014.1, read on the forward strand.
ACAAAAGAAGAGGCAATCGGTCAAACCCCTGCTATCATTGAGTCTGGAGTGAATTCTCCTGAATTTTACAGAAATATGTGGGACACCATTCTCAGTGGAAAGATCTGGCAGGGGGAGATGCTGAACAGAACAAAAAAGGGGAAATTACAGTGGCAGTTTGTCAGAGTTTCACCCATTAAAAATGCACTGGGACGTATTATCAATTATGTTTCAATTCAAGAAGATATAAGCCGGCAAAAACATGATGAACTCCAACTTAAAATTCTTCAAAAGGCTGTGGAAAAAAGTCCGGTATCCATTATAGTTACCGATGAAAATGGTAATATCAGCTATGTAAATCCATATTTTACAGCAACAACCGGATATACATATGAGGAGGTGATGGGACAAAATCCAAGAATACTCAAAGGAAATAAACAGTCACCTGAATATTATGACACTTTATGGGAAACTATTTCCAGCGGAAAAGTCTGGAATGGAGAGTTGTGTAATATCAAAAAAAATGGAGATGAGTTCTGGGAACATGCGGTCATCACACCCATCTTAAATTATAAAAACACTATTGAACATTATGTAGCAACTAAACTGGATATCACTCATGCCAAAAAATCTGAAGAGGAATTACTTAACAGAGAATTCAGACTGAACAATATCATTGGCTCCATGGAACAGGGTTTCTGGATGGTTGACAACAACTGGAATACAGTGCAGGTGAATTCTGCTCTGTGTGAGATGCTCGGCGTTCCGGAAAATGAATTGATTGGAAGAAGTATTTATGATTTTCTGGATCAGACTAACCAGAAAAAAATAAAGGCTCATATCCGTTCATGGAATCAACACTCCAAAAGCAGTTTTGATATGATGCTGCTTCGTCCTGATAGTGGTCAAAGAAATTGCCTTGTCAGCCCCACGCCTCTTTTTGACAGACAAAACCGTCAGCTTGGAACATTTGCGGTTATAACCGATTTTACAAAAAGAAAAGAGCTAGAAAAACAGCTCATTGAAGCCAAGGTCAAAGCAGAAAAGGCGTCCCGAGCAAAAAGCGAATTCCTCGCTAACATGAGCCATGAAATCAGAACCCCCATGAATGCAATTCTTGGATTTCTTCAGCTTGCTTTAGAGGATGCTGGACTAACTTCGAATCAGAAAAAACATATATCTATTGCTTATTCATCTGCCAATGCACTGCTCATGCTGCTCAATGATATTCTGAATTTAAGCAAACTTGAACAAAAACGACTGGTAATAGAGACTAAAACCTTTGATATCAGGGAACTTCTCGAAAACAAACTTGCCATATTTGAAAATCAAGCAGAGAAAAAAGGGATTGATCTGGATTATGAAATTGCGTCTGATGTGGCACAAATATATCTTGGCGATCCTATTAGAATTGAGCAGATCCTCATAAATCTTGTGGGGAATGCCATTAAATTTACGCATCATGGTAAAGTCATAGTAAAAGTTCAAAAATACTATGGTAACGAAGATGTTGAAAACGGCTACGGTAAGGAAGATGTTCAAAAAGACTTAACCAAGACAAATGTTCAAATCGGCTATACCAAAGAAGAGGTTCAAAAACACTCTGCCAAGAAAAATGGTACAACACACAATATTGAAAATACAATCCTGTTTTCAATATCTGATACAGGGATTGGTATCCCGAAGCAATACAGGGATTCTATTTTTGAACCATTTACACAGGCAGATGCTTCCAGCACAAGGAGTTTTGGGGGTACAGGGCTTGGCACCACAATCTCAAAACAGTTAGTCGAGCTTATGGGAGGTAATATATGGTTCAAAAGCAAAGAGGGAGAAGGCACTGTATTTTATTTTACCATTAAAATGCTTCAGGCACCTGACCTGGAAGAAAAAAAAGAGCACAAAATTATGTCAGAGCAAAACCCTTCAAATCAAACTCCTCCAGAGCAAAGCCCTTCAGGATTCAATATTTTAGTAGCAGATGATCTGGAAGATAATATACAGATTATCAAACTTTTTCTCCAGAAGAATGCTCACAGAGTTACAGGAGTAATCAATGGAATAGATGCAGTCAGCCAGTTTAAAAGAGGAGTTTTTGATATAATTTTAATGGATGTTAATATGCCCGTTATGGACGGGTTGGAAGCCACCCTTAAAATCAGAGAATTGGAACAGGGAACAAATAAAGCCATACCCATTATTGCCATAACAGGAAGTGATACAGATGAAGACAAGGCTCTATATAAAAGTACTGGAATCAATTTTGTTATAAGTAAACCGGTCAACTTCAAAGAACTTGATAGGATCATTTCCAGACTGGTTCAGGAGAATCGACTATCAAAAAATCAACTTTTAATTACAACAACAGATGGTATTACAACAGCATATAACATTACAGCAGTAGATGACATTACAGAAGCAGATGACACTACAGCAATAGATAACATTGCAGAAGTAGATGATATTACAGGAAAAATATCATTCAAACCTGATATACTTGCCGGTATTGACGTCAAAAGGGCAATGGACAACTGGTCAAGCCCCAAGATTTTTGGAGATGTAATTTCAAGATTCTACAAGGACTATAAAGATATTGCAGAAAAAATTGAGGGGTTGATTCTGGAAAAGACCGCGTCAAAAGAGTATGTCTCTTCTGATAAATTTGCAGTCTCAGAAGAACGTATTTTTTTTGAGGAACCAGCACTCTTTGAGGAACCAGCACTCTTTAATGATAATTTCAATATTTCCAAGGAGAATCGTACCGAGATTAAAAGACTCACGCATTCATTGAAAGGGCTTTGCGGCAATTTATCCCTTTCAACTCTTTTTCTGATTTTCACAAAAATGGATCAAGCCGTGATAAAAAACAGAATGGATCAGGTGATGTCTCTTCTGCCAGAACTCAAAGCCGAAATGGAAAAATTTCCTTTGTACATAGAAGCAATGATTCAGGCCGAGAGTCTAAAGCCAACCAATACAAATATCCATGCTGTGGCAACAAATATCCATGCTGTGGCAGAAATAGCAGAAAAAAATGTTATTATCCAGAATAGCGAAAATGAAACTGATAACAATCAGAGGTTAAAGTGTTTGCTGTCAGACCTGATGACAGCCTGTGAGCAGTACAGCCCTGATGATGTTTATCCGTTTTTAGATGAACTGAAACACCATATGAGCGAATCTGATCTCAAACCGATGATTGATAAAATTGAGCAGTTTGACTTTGATGGTGTAAAAGAAGCGGCTGGTCTGCTTAAAGAAAAGATATCTCAATAGTAATCCTCTTACAAAAAATTGTCTTTAGAGCCTTATTTGACAGGATGATTATCCTATACGTCAACCCCCTGCAATGAGGGGCAAAAGGTAAATCACCGCACTATCTGGTATCCGGGTAGTTTCAAAAGCAGGGCTTGAAACAAGCTTTCCATTCAGTCGTACCACAGCACAGAATTGAACATGCTCAAGCTCATCAAGAAGCTCTTTTATAGTCATTCCCTGATGCCATTCCATCTGTTTGTCATCTACAGTGATCATTTTATTTTCCTGAAAAAATCCGCCATTCCCCGACCATAAAAACAAAAATGAGGGTTAATTCTAACATCGGACATCTGTCTGAATCACGGATTGCCACGGATGAAAAGATTACACGGATTAAAACATCAGTGAAATCCGTGTAATCAGGTTAATCCGTGATTCAGACAGACTCAAAAAATTAAAAAAAGATGAAGTTAGAATCAAGCCCCCAGAATGTATTTTCACGGCAAATGTGAGTCACATAACGTAATTACACCACGCCATTTAACTTTAGAAGTTCAATGACATCCGGAAAATCAATCCCGAGTCTCTTGACAGTCTCAAGTGTGGGAATGCCGTTTCCCGTCCAACCCCGGCGTTTGTAAACCGCATCCTTGAGTGTTTCGTAACGGGCTTCTCTGTGTTTGCGTAATATCGCCACCTTTTCAGCTACTTCCATACCTGTGATATCTACTTTGTAATTTTCCGTCAGATCTTTGTCATAACGTTCCATGCGTGAATTATACTCATCCATTGTAACAGGTCCCACAGAACGGTAAGGCAATGAATCATGTTCCCGTTTTCCATATCCCATTTTCAGGTTAAAGAGTCTCTGAAAATTATAGACAGCCTCACTCATGGGTATAAGGTCGTCAGGAGAGACCTTTCTGCCAGTCACAGACGAGAAAAAATCGGCATACCAGCCTACATGTTTCATCACCTTGGCAGGTTCGGGGTTCTGACGGTTATCCTCGGGAACTATGTCATTCCACGGCAGTTTGCAAAGCCCGCAAAGACCAAACCATGTCCTGAACATAGGAAACCAGTGAAGAGCCTCTGCCTTGTTCTCAAAAGTGGGCATAAAGTTATGAACCATATCAAGAAAAATCAGCCATGCCTCATCATGCTGAGGCCCTTTAAGAGCCATGCCGTAGCCGCCCTGCTGAGCTAATGATTCTTTGGTCATGTATTCCGAGAACTCAAGCCCTTTGGACTCCATGCCAATATCTTGCATTATAGAAGCATCTGCTCCGAAATCACGGGCAAATATTGCTTTCATGTTGCGGATGCCCTTGCCTACAATCATGCCAAACCCTTCGCCTCTTGCCATTTGGTGCAAAAGCTCAAGAGAATTGAGACGATTGCCAAAACTTAAATCCATTCCGCCCGTGTGCTTGGTGGTGATTAGTCCCATCTCAAAGCACTCCATAACAAAGGCGATTCCAGTACCAATAGATATTGTATCAAGTCCATATGTATCGCAATAGAAATTCATCTCAAGAATAAAGAACGGGTCAAAAATTCCGAGGTTTGAGCCGCATCCAGCAACAGTTTCATATTCAGGACCATCCACAAACACCTTCTGACCTTTGTATGGCCCTGTAAACGGGACAAAATCCTTTACCCCGTGGGCACAGGCAACTGCACATCCTCTCCAGCAGCCGTCAAACCCCTTGTCAAAGATATGCTCATAGACAGCCTCGCCAATATTGTGGGATTCAGGGTGATTGCCATACCTGAAGTTGTTCACAGGCAGGCAGTCATGGTCATTCATAATGGGAACCAGGTGAGTTGTTCCAACAAGTGCCATGCGGTTCTGCTTGGGGTCAAGCGTGTTGATTTCTCCGGCATGGAGTTTGGTTACGGCTTTCATAGCTTCGGGGTCAGCCGGATTGTTATTCTTCATGGAAACAGAACCCCATCTTGCAACCACAGCCTTGATATTTTTATGGGCAAAGACCGTTCCTATGCCGCCACGCCCTGCCTGTTTGTATCTTACTCTTTTGCGTTTGGCATCAAACCATGTAAAATTGAGACATCCAAGTTCGGTATTTTTTGCCGCAGAACCTGTTGAGACCACTGAAATATTGACAGGTTTGTCTTTGTCAAAATAGTCGGTCAGCTTCATGGAAAGCTCATATGAATCATCAGTAAGTCCGGACACTTCATAAATTTTGATTTTTGAATCAATTCCATCAATCAGAACCACCATCTCGGTGTCAGATTTTCCGGTAAGTTCCAGCACATCAAACCCTGAAAATTTGGCATAAGGGCCAAAGTATCCGCCAACATTGGAGTCAATGGGAATACCGGTCAAGGGAGAAATAGTGGTAACAATGCTCTTGCCGCCGCCCGGATATCCAGGGGTTCCACCCAGCGGGCCAGATGCTATGCAGATAGCATTTTCCGGATCATTCCATTTGGTTTTACCTGTCACAGCATTCCACATGAACCATAAATCATAACCCTTTCCGCCAATAAACTTATCTTTTACCATTTTGTCTATGGGCTTAATTTCAATTTCTCTGGAGGAGAGATTAATGTGAAGAGAATGATCTGTATAACCTTTTTCAATTTCAGGTCGGACATACTTCAATGTCTTGATTTCTTTTAATGTAAAGTCGGATAATGTAAAGTCAGCCATTTTTATTACTCCTTGATTTTTTTACCGTGAAAACACATTTTTGCTTTCATATTTCGGGATGAATAGATTCTGGTCATGAGCATTTACCATGAAAATACTCCCATATTATTTCTGTCCATCATAAAATTTCTTCACAACATCAAGATATTCTGATAACAGCAGGGTGCTTACAACAAAAATATGCCCCACATTTTTTTCAATGGTTCGGTTCAGTCCGCCCCTGGTCTGGCTTAGATTCTCATCTTGAACCATTCCCCATGTCTCGCTTGAGACACATGATCCTACCGGTGAAATCGGGTCTCTTTCGCCTCTGTAATCAAAAATTTGAACCTGAGCCTCTTTTAGTATATCCATATTTACGGGTTTGCCATCAAGATGTGGTTCACTTGATGGAAGGCAATAGCACTGGTTGTAAATCTGGTTTTCCATGAAAATATTGCTAATCCACTGCCTGTGTGCTAAAGAGCCAAATTTTGTACCATGTGTCAGCCAATAAAGAAACGGAGCAGCATCTTCAATAGCACCTGGAAAAGATGCACGAGTATAAAATCCCGCGGCAACATTGTATTGTACACCATGCTGAATTTCGTTCATTCCCACACTGATGATCTGAGGAGGAACATTAACCTCTCCATACATTTCATGCATCAGTATCTCATCGTAGTCATCAGTAATAACTTGACGCATGGGACCATGACCGCTGGTATCATCATCAAACTTTACAGGTGTAGCCATAAGAGCGACTTTTTTGATATCCATCGTCTCTCCGCGACTCAATCTCTCCTCAGCCCTTCTTGCTATATATGGCATGAAAAGGGTTCCCCCCATGCAGTAACCCATGACATAAATCTCCTGATCAGGATGGCGTTTCTTGATGATCTCGATATATTTGTCATGCACAACCTTGCCATAGAAATCAAGTCCAAGATTTGTCTCCTCTTCTCCGGGATCGCCGGGAGCCTGAAGGTAGATTGTATAACCATCCTCCAGCATGCCTTGAACCACTGATTTTCCTTTTGCCAGATCAAAAATTTCAGCCTTGTTGATAAGAGGACTCACCATATATAGGATTTTACCATTAGGTTTCACTCCTTTGGGCAACAGGTAGTGACGCAAAGTTACCACGGATAGGGTTGAGCCTTCTACCACTTCATAGCCGCAGTATCCTATTTTTCCGCCAGTTGCTGTTTCAGAAAAAGACCTGATATTGAATGCCTTATGGTTATATAGATTTTCAAGACGAGTTCTGGCAGCCTCTAAATATTCGGAAAAAAGCGGAGTTGGCTTGCCAGGTTTTTGTCTGAGTGCAAAAGGCATCTCTCTTTTTTCCAGAGGTTTTTCAGTAATGACAATCAGCAATGACAGGAGCAACTCTTTCATGGCTTTTAACCGGGACAGCCCAAGAGAGTTATATTTCCATTCAAGCTGTAAAAAAGCGTGCATGTATTTTTTCAGAACGGTGATTCCCTCTGGTGATGAAGAGAGCATCTGTGTCTTTGTCCTGTCAAAAGTGCTGATGGTATTTAAAGAGCCAGTATTAATGCTGGTCATGCAACATTCACAAAGTTCATAGAGCATGTCACCATAAGCATTTTCGATATTATCATCCTGTTCCGCATAGGTATCCGGTGTTTTGCCAGCTCGTGTAGCATGTTTTGCATGGAGATATATCTCATTGGTCAGACGTTGTTCAATCATCCATTTTTGAAACTGGGCGGCACAGGAAAAAGGACCAAACAGTTCTGGTGATTCAGCCACTGTTCGCAGAATATTTTTCCACTGAAGAGAATTTCTGATCCAACCGCCTACAATCCTGCTTTTCCAAGGCACATGAGTTGTGTAACCTTCCAAATTATCTACCGGAGAATATGGATATGGGGCAAGAAGCTCGTCAGGCGATATCCGGTAACTGGTATTTTTGTTTGTCATATCAAACTTGTTTACTGTCATGACGTTAGGCTTTGTTGTGCTGGCTGGTTCGATGGACGCTTTAGAATATTTTTTTGACATGGACATAATCCCTTTTCAATACAGACAGTTAAAGTTTTAACAATCTCTTTTATGCTCTACAATTTACTTTTTGAACTTTATATTTTTATCTTTTTTGAGCATTCTATAGACTTCCAGAAAAATATTTTGATATTCTCAACTTTGAAGGGCAACCACAAAGGATTGCCCCTACAATGCTCTTGCCAATTTAATTATCTGGAAAACTATATTAAAAATATTACTTTAAACTATTCCTTGATTTTTACAACTAATATTGAAGTTGCAAACCCCTATAAAAATAGATATAAGCACCCAATGGAGCTTAAATTAAATAAAAATAAAAAATCAAACTATATCAGCAGGATAAGCGGATTAGTAATAATTCCATCCTTGCACAAAAAAATTTTTATCACTCTTTTTTTTACCATATTTGCAACAGTCACGGGTGTGGGAATTGTAGTGCCGCTACTGCCTGTTTATGCTAAGAATATGGGTGCTGCCGGCATATATGTAGGTATGGTATTTGGATCCTTCTCCTTTTCAAGAACTCTTCTACTCCCCTATTTCGGAAAGCTCTCTGATCAAAAGGGACGCAAACCCTTTATAGTAGCAGGTCTTGCAGGCTATACCGTAATCTCTTTTGCTTTTCTTATGACAAACAATGTCTCTTCACTGATTGTTATACGTGCTTTGCAGGGAATTGCTTCTGCCATGGTCATGCCTGTTGTGCAGGCTTATGTAGGGGAAATAACACCCGAAGGAATGGAGGGTTATGCCATGAGCCTGTTCAACCTTTCCATGTTTACAAGCTTAAGCATAGGTCCGGTCATGGGCGGTGCAATAAATGATTTCTGGTCACTTGATGCCGCGTTTATATGCATGGGTCTTCTATCTCTTGCGGGGCTTGCTCTCTCTATGATTTATCTTCCCTCCATTAACCACGAATATATAAAACACAAAAACACACCTTCCATACCCTGGTCTATTTTTATCAAGGATATGGAATTGATGGGATTTTTTATCTGCCGGTTTGCATATACCGGCTGTATTGGTATTATATGGTGTTTTATGCCGATATTTGCCCAGAGTCGTCTGCCTGCCATTTCTGGCTTAGCTACAGGCATTCTCGTAACTCTCGGGGTCTTTGTCAGCGGACTTCTTCAACTGCCAATGGGTTATCTCGCAGACAGAGTAAACAGGCGTGTCATGGTGGTTGTGGGGGGGGTGATCTGTGCATTTTCAATGTTTATGATGTTTGAGTCCACATCATATTTACAACTTGTATGTTCCATATCTGTTTTTGGTTTGGGAGGCGGAATTTGTATGCCTCCGCTTATGGCACTGACACTTATTAAAGGAAATGAAAAGTGTGCTATGGCTTCTGTAATGGCAATAATAACTGTTGCCCACAGCCTTGGAATGATGGCGGGTTCCATGGGGGCGGGTTTTGCAATGGACTATTTTTCCCTTGATGTTATTTTCCCTTGCGGAACAGCCCTTATGTTCATAGGAGTTATTCTGTTTGCAGGGTTGACTACCAATAGAGAATAGAGCAATAGAGCAATAGAGCAATAGAGGGGAGATAAAAATTGTAAAAAAATCCTGCTCAAATGGCGTCAATTTATTCCAATAATCAAAAAAGATTAATTTGTTTCAATAATTTGATGACCACCATCAGCAGATTTAATAATTTTAAGTGTTTTTTTGTTAACCCCAAACTCCATTCCGCTTATTTCATGTTTATAACTGAATGTAATGCTGTCCTCATATACCGTAAAAGAAAAAGGATTAAAAAGATTGATATCTGCTTTTTCAAATCTTACATCCTGCCCATTGGCAAGCCTGCCTCTGAAGTAGTCAATATTTTTGAACATATTTATAATACCCGTTTTCCCAGGGCTTATGTTAATAGCTTGAGTTGAGGAGCTGTCATCTTTGGAGAGCTGTATCAATGAGGTGTTGATCTGTATTGGATCCCGTTTTAAAGTAATTTTACTTTCTGCTTCAAACGATGATTTGCTGATAAGGTTTGAAAGAACAAGCGAAGTTACAGGATCATAGCACTGAAGACCATATTTTCCTTTGGAATCTTCCATTAAAAGATCTCGATGAACAGCAACAGGGAAGCTGCCCTCAATTTTTTCAAGTTCAAGTCCTGTAATTTTTCTTTCAATAGCCTCTAACTTGAAATTCTGTCCTATTTTGTCTGTAAAAAAGATGGTTGAGTTATCTTTAAGATTAAGGGCTCTTTTCTGATCTTCATCAATTTTATACCATATGAAAAAATCCTGCTGCTTCATAAGGTCACTGCTAATATCTCTTGGTATCATTGTTGATTCATTGCGTTTAAAAAATGCGGCAAAAGTTATTTTGCCAGAGGATTCACCATATGACGAGACTTTTGTGAGCAGATACCAGTCAATATCTTCAATTGGATTTTCCACTTTCAGAGGGGTAAAAGTATAGACATCCGAAAGAAAATTTTTCAACCGGAAATTGATGTCATCTTTTTTTAGCATCTCGGAAAAATCCTCAGTATCCCGAAGTCTTGTGTAATCGTTATAGGATATCATGTTATCGGTCAGATACTGATTGATCTGGGGATACTTTATGTCAAGATCACCAACTTTGAAGTAAAAAATATTGCTCAAATAGCCGGACTCGGCACATGAGTATATTTTTGCAAGCCTGCCAAATTCAGTTGTGTCAATCTTATATCTGTATTTTTCTATGGCATTCTTTACATTCTGATTATAGTTGAAATATACAAACAGTGCCAGACGGGTTCCCCTGTAATTTTCACTGTTACTTTTGGAATTTCTGCTATTGCCTTTGGAATTTTCACTTTCAGTAATACCTCCCTGACCATCATCCTGATAAAAAGATTTGTCCGTGCAGGCAATTATATCCCTTACATAATCAGGATTTAGAAGTTCCTTTGCAATAACCTGTTCATCCACAACTTCAGAATAGAGCCACTCATATATATCAGGAAATATAGTCTGATAGAACTTCATCTCATCAGATTGAGCACCTGGAAAATATTTTCCAAGATCAAGTTTGGTGCCCATCTTGAACTCAGTGCCTCTTATGAATCTGTCATAAACAAAATATCCACTCCCTGCAAGCAGTGCCGCAACAATCAAGGATGCGGCAATTTTCATAATAAAGTTTATACCGTCTCCGTTTTTTTGAAGCTCGGTGAGCAGATGGATTGCCCTTGCGTGACCTGTTGCAGAATCTTTATATACCACGTTGGCACCAAGGGCGATAATCGGCTTTTTTTTATTTTCCGACCTGAAAAAAATCCATGAAGATCCGATGTTATCACCTCTGCTGATCCTGAGTTTCAAATATTCAATAAACTCTTTTCTTTCAGCAGATGAGATTTTTGAGATGGGAACAGGTTCGACTCCTTGCTCCATCTGAATTTTTCCATCAATATTGATAACTCTGACATCAAGGTGGGAAGTGATGCTCTGATATCTTCTGACATCCTGAAACAGACTGCATGCTGGGGGTATTATAGCTTCAAAAATCAGCGGATAATCCTGCATTTTATTTACAGCCAGTTCAAAACGTTCAAAACGCCCCATATATGATTTTCTCCTGTATCTTGTCACATTCAAATAAAATCAAGTGCTATAGTTTTCCAGATAATTAAATTGGCAATAACACTGTAGGGGCAACCCTTGTGGTTGCCCTTCAAAATTGAGATACCAAAATATTTTTCTGGAAGCCTATAAATCCCGGTTTTCCAGAAGGTCTAATGGCAGAAGGTCTAATCATGAAGAGTAAACTTCCATGCACAATACCACTCTTCCGGATGCTCATCAGGAGGGCAGCCGACACACTCTGTAGTAATTCTCGGGTCAATGGTTACAGCAAAGGTGGGATACTCTACAAGTCCACCGGATTTGCATGGGTAATCGTCAAGCCCTTTACGTTTTCTTGCAGACTGAACGCGGCATTCATTCATCCTGAATATTATACAGTTTTCATTTACATCTTCAATGGACTGCTTGTTGATGGAAGCGTACATCCTGAATGCCAGTGCTTTTTTCAAAGCAGGGATACCTCCATACTCAGGCAAATCCAGAAGTTTTTTGATCCTTAATGCTTCAAAAGGCGAAAATCTACCCCAGCATGTGTCATTGCAGCGTTTGGCATCATTCATGTGATACTGGTTTTCCACAGCCTGAAACCATATTCCATCATTGGCAAGCCAGTTAATGCCCATTTTTTCAATAAGATCCAGAAGCTCAGGCTTTGAGAGTTTTCCAAGGGCTGACGGAATTCCGTTTTCCAGTTCAAATCCCAAAGTTTTAGACAGGCGGTTAATTTGGTTGGAATAGCTTGATCCCCAGACAGCGTCCTCAATCTGCATGGCTTTTTCCATGCCAAGCTGATGAGAAACCTCAGCAAACCATTGTCCATAATGGACGATTGTTCTTCTAAAAGCATCAACCACTATTTTTAACAGCAGATCTTTATCCGCATTTCCCATGACATCCAGTATCTCAGTTTGAGCCATTTTTGATCGCCTTTTTATAAGTTGTAATTTGTAAGAATCAAAAGTCCATCATATACGCACATGATTATCAGCATCGGAACTCATCATACGTTGTGCAGCATTAACTATAAACGAAGAACGAGACACCCCGTGTTTTTTAGCAAAAAAATCAATTTGATGAAGCATGTTTTCAGGAACAGCGATATTAACTCTAACCGTGTCAGCACTGGAATCATGCATGATAATCATCAGAAATGCGATAGCGTCCATGTAATCAGGATCACCCATAATTTTTTCCGGACTAGAAGGTTCTGGAATGTCATAGCCCTCTTCCCTCATTATTTCTATGTGTCCTGATAAAGCTTCGTGAGCCATTTTTTTGGCTTCATCAATGGTGCTTCCGGCAGTAATACAACCAGGAAAATCAGGGAAAAAGACGCTATAATCACTATCTGTATCTTTATGAACTATACCAATGTAGTTAGGCATATTTTACCTCTCTATATAGTCTACCTAAACACTCATGGTCGGATTTCGACCACCCATAACCACCAAGCACAAGCAAAATATAAGTAACTTAGCTGCAATTATTTCATGATTAAAATTTCTGAGTAATAAGATACATCTTAGAAACAACGCTATCTAATTTCAAACTCCTGCATTTCAGGGAGCAAACACAGTGGCTTACTCCCTGTTATCAAATATTTCTATTTGATCATCACTCGATTACTCAATCACTCGATCACTGCGAGAACCGCACCTTTGGGCACAGAATCCCCGCTGCCGAAATTGAGGGATTTCACTACTCCGTCAACTGGTGAGGGAAGACCATTCTCCATCTTCATTGCTTCAAGGACAACAACTATATCTCCTTTTTTGACGCTCTGCCCGATCGCTTTTTCATACTTGATGATCATTCCGGGCATGGGTGCTTTAAGTTCACCAACCGCTGGTGCTGCTGCTGCTGTGGGGCTTGCTGCTGACATTGTTGCAGAGCTTGATATTGACGTTGCTGGTGCTGACGTTTTTTGAGGTGCTGTTTTTGGCAATGCTGGTTGAACTGCCAATTTTGGTGGAGCTGGTCTTGAAGGCATTTGCTGAACTGAATGTCTGGCTAAACCTTGAGTCTGAAAAGAAGTTTGCACAGGTGCAAACTGTTGAGCATATGCAATCATAGGAGAACCTCCAACCTCATCAACTCCAACCTCAAAGTACTCTCCATCAACAAAGACGTTAAAAGTGCGTAAAGATTCTGTTTTTGAAGGTGCTTCACTTGTGCATTTACAATTACAATGTTTTACTGAATCGGAAGTAGAAGCCGCAGCAAC
>JADGBP010000150.1 GCA_015231395.1 Desulfamplus sp.
AGATGAGCATCCTCGTATTATCTCGGTCTCTACTCCAAGTTACTCAGGCACTCATATGGAGGGTTTTCATGCTGCACTTAAAGCAGTAGTTGAACAGCTAACTGAGCCTGTTGTTTTGCGTAATGAGAGTGTAAACTTCCTACCGGGATTTGTCTCTGCTGCTGATCTGCGATATCTCAAAGAGCTTCTTGCAGACTTTGGAATATCTTTCACACTTTTGCCTGATTATTCGGAGTCTCTTGATGGTCAGGCATTGAACGACTATCCGCTGATTCCGTCAGGGGGTACCCCAATTGCAGATATAAAAACGATGGGAGGAGCCAAAATCACCATTGAGTGCGGTTCCACCTTACCAAAAGAGTCAGCAGGGACAGTTCTTGCCCAAATGTACGGCACTGCTCTTCACAGGACAGCACTTCCGGTAGGAATCAGAGAGACTGACAGACTTATGGATAAACTTGCACAGATAAGCGGCAGAGAGATACCTGTCCGTTACAGTTCGGCAAGAGGTAGGCTCGTTGATGCAATGGTCGATGGTCATAAGTATCTGTCCGGAAAACGTGCAGTTGTCTATGGTGAAGAGGATTTGGTAATTGGATTAACCTCGTTTCTCGCAGAAATCGGAGTGCAGCCGGTTATTTGTGCTTCAGGAGGCAAAAGTGGTCAGTTAGGCAAGGCAATTTCCGGTGTCCTTGAAGGATTCTGCCCGATGGCTGAAGTTTATGAGGATGCTGACTTCTACGACATTGAGGAAAAAGCGGAGAGTCTGAATATCGATCTTCTGGTCGGTCACAGCAAAGGCTATACGTTTGCAAGAAAAAAAGGAGTTCCCCTGATCAGGGTGGGCTTTCCAATCCATGATCGTATGGGAGGGCAGCGAATCCTCCATCTTGGCTACCACGGGGCACAGATGCTTTTTGATACTATCACAAATACCATTATCGCAAAAAAACAGGATGATTCACCAGTTGGTTACAGCTATATGTGAAAGGATATCACCATGAATACTTACACTATTAAAGATTATGATCGGCATCCTTGCTTTAATCCGGAAGCAAAAGGCAAATATGGCAGGGTACACCTTCCAGTTGCCCCAAAATGTAATATAAAATGTAATTTTTGCGATCGCAAATATGACTGCGTTAATGAATCGCGCCCAGGTGTTACAAGCAATCTTCTGACTCCCGAGCAGGCAAATATATACGTAGGGAAAATTCTTGAAAAAGAACCCCGCATCTCGGTGGCTGGTATCGCAGGCCCTGGTGATCCATTTGCAAACCCTGAAAGTACAATGGCTACCCTTAGAATTATACGCAAAAATTATCCTGAGATGCTGCTTTGTGTATCTTCAAATGGGATGGGTATAGCTCCTTATATTGATGAGCTTGCAGAAATTCAAGTCTCTCATGTTACTATTACAGTCTGTGCAGTTGATCCTGAAATAGGAGAAGAGATTTATAGCAGAATAACCGACGGGAATATTGTTTACAGGGGCATTCAGGGTGCAACATTGCTTCTTGAGAGGCAATCAGAAGCAATTAAAAGGCTCAAAGAGGTTGGAATAACGGTAAAAATCAACTGTATTGTCATCCCCGGTATAAACGATCACCATATCGAAGCAGTAGCAGCAAGAATGAGGGAGCTTGGGGCAGATCTGTTAAACTGCATGGCAATGTTTCCTAATGTCAATACACCCTTTGCCGGAATACCTCAGCCGGACAAGAAAACTATGAATAATATCATGAATATAGCAGAAAAATACCTTCCCCAGATGCGTCACTGTACACGCTGTCGGGCAGATGCAGCAGGTCTTCTTGATGATGACCGAACAGAAGAATTCAGAGGATGCCTCTCTTCATGTTCAACAATCGGAATTCCGTTTGGGGAAAAACGTCCCTACGTGGCTGTAGCAACTCTTGAAGGAATTTTGATCAATCAGCATCTTGGTGAGGCAAATTCGTTTCATATATGGGAACCGCATGAGGGTTCATACCGGTTTGTGGAAGAACGTGAAGCTCCGACCAGTGGCGGTGGTATAATACGGTGGCACAAACTTGCAAAAATTCTTGGGGACTGTCGTGCCGTGCTGGTCAGCGGCATAGGGAATAACCCTTTGGATATTCTTATGAAATCCGGTATTGAACCGATAGAGGCTTCAGGTTTTATCGAAGATGCTCTGGATCTGATCTATGAAGGAAATGGAAACGTAAAAGGTATTGCCCGACTTAAAGGGAGACATAAAAAAGCATGTAGTTCCGGCGGATGCAGTGGTTCTGGTGGAGGATGTGGTTAAACTCGAGCTATAGATTTTCAGAAAAATATTTTGGCATCTCTTCTTTTGAAGAAGGGCAACCGCAAGGGATTGCCCCTACTCTTGCCAATTTAATTATCTGGGAAAACTATACAACCAGAAGCACGGGAGGGAAACTATAGAAAGGGAAATATACAATCATGGGTAATTCTGTTTTGGATAATTTTTGGGTAATTGTCTCTTCGGTTCTTGTCTTTTTAATGCAGCCAGGCTTTATGTGTTTAGAGTCGGGCATGACCCGTTCCAAGAACAGTATTAATGTGGCCATCAAGAATCTTGCAGATTTTGTCTTTTCGGTCATGGGGTTCTGGCTTCTGGGATTCGGGCTTATGTTTGGCACCTCCTGGTCTGGAATGGTGGGCATTTCTGGGTTTATGGCAGAGTTTGGAGATGATTTCCATATATCCTCTTTTTTCCTTTTCCAGACCATGTTCTGCGGTACTGCCACCACCATCTTTTCCGGTGCTGTGGCGGAACGAATGCGCTTCTCTTCTTATCTTATTGTGGCTGTTTTACTCTCTGTTTTTATATATCCTATTTTGGGACACTGGGCATGGAACGGCATTGATTCCGGAAGTCTGACAGGATGGCTTGGTGCGTCTGGATTCGTAGATTTTGCAGGTTCGACAGTTGTGCACAGTGTGGGTGGATGGGTGGCCATGGCCACTCTTCTGGTGATCGGCCCCAGAAAGGGACGCTTTTCCCCCGATGGTACAGCAGTGGAGATACACGGAGGTAATCTTCCACTTTCTGTTTTGGGAGCACTTTTGCTCTGGATAGGCTGGATCGGCTTTAATGGAGGCAGTACATTGGCCATGGATAACCGTGTGCCAGGCATTATCGTCAATACGTTGATGGCCGGAGCTGCAGGATCTGCCTTTTCACTCTTGGCAGGCTATCTTTACAGTCGAATTGCAAAAGTCTCCTACCTGATCAACGGCTCTTTGGGCGGTCTTGTGGCGGTAACAGCATGTTGTCATTGCGTGACCGTTCCTGAAGCCATTATCATCGGTGCCATTGCTGGTGGTGTCTCTCTTGTTGTGGAAGAGCTGCTGCTGCATTACCGTATTGATGATGCGGTGAGTGCGGTTCCAGTCCACTTAGGATGCGGTATCTGGGGAACCCTTGCCGTAGCTCTGTTCGGTGATCCTTTGATTCTGGATACGGGTTTAAGTTTTCCTTTCCAGCTTATGGTTCAGGTGGAGGGGATTGTTGCAGCATTTCTGCTGGCTTTTGTGATTCCTTTTTTCATTATCAGCAGAATAGATCGGATCATGCCCATACGAGTATCATCCGAAAGTGAGGAGATCGGATTGAATATATCGGAGCATGGGGCAAAGACCGAAACAGCCGATTTTTTTCGTATCATGCAGCTTCAGGAGGAGACCGGAGACCTCTCTCTCCGGGTTCCGGCAGATCCGTTCACAGATACTGGAGTGATTGCCGCACGATACAATAAGGTAATCGCAGCCCTCCAGAACGCCGCTGATATTTTTCAACAGCTATTTGATGGTTCTCCCCAGGCGGTTCTTTCAACAGACAGCTATGGCATTATCACCCGTGCCAACAGAGGGTTTGAAAGTATTTTTGGTTATCCGGCAGATCAGATTACCGGCTCTCATAACTGTGACGTGATTGTGCCTGAAAATATGGTACTGGAAATGACGACCATTCGTCAAACCATTCTCAGTGGAAAAAGTGTTCATAAAGAGACCAGTAGAAAACACAGAACTGGTAAGCTCATTCCCGTCTCTCTTTTAGGATTTCCAATAATAATAAATGGTGCAATAGATGGAATTTTCTATGTCTATCAGGATATCACCGAGAGAAAGGAGTTAGAGAACCAGTTGTATCGGAAGGCCTTTTACGACAGTCTCACTGGAGTTCCCAACAGAATTCTTTTTATGGAACGTCTGGGTCAGGCAGTGACACGCCAGAAGCGTAAAAAAGAGTTTCAGTTTGCCATTTTCATGATTGATCTGGATCGGTTCAAATGGGTAAATGACAACATGGGACATCATGCTGGTGACATGTTGCTTGAGCAGGTAGCCCAGCGTTTTCTTTGCTGTGTCCGATCGGTGGATACCGTTGCCCGTCTTGGCGGGGACGAATTTGCAGTTCTTCTGGAGGACATTGGCGATTCCAGGGAGATTATTGCCATTGCAAGACGGATTAGGAATGAGACCTCAAAGGTGTTTAAAATTCAGGGGAATGATGTGCATATTAGTGCAAGCATCGGCATTGTCATCAACACCTCCTTGTACCGCAAGTCCGAAGAGATATTAAGGGATGCGGATATTGCCATGTATCGGGCAAAAGCTACTGGAAAATCGCGATACATGGTGTTCAACAAAAAGCTTCATAAAATAACCCACGATGCCCTGCAACTTGAAAATGATTTGAAAGAGGCTCTGAAAAAAAATGAGCTGTTACTCTATTATCAGCCAGTAGTCTGTTCTAAAACTGAGAAAATAAAAGGGTTTGAGGCACTCCTGAGATGGATGCACCCCACGCGGGGCATGGTCTCACCAGCGGATTTCATTCCCCTTGCCGAAGAGACAGGATTGATCATTCCCATTGGTCAATGGGTTATCGAAGAAGCGTGTCGCCAACTGAAAAAATGGCAGACAACACTGACAGACTCCGGGCACCCGAGCATGAGCATGAGTGTCAACATTTCATCCCGTCAGTTCATGCACAACGACCTGGAGCAAACCATTAAGAATGCCCTTGAGGCAGTGGATCTCTCCCCCTATTGTTTTGTGGCGGAACTTACAGAAAGTGCTGTTATGGAAAAGCCGGAGTCGGTTATAGGGCAGCTTAAACGCCTGAAAGAAACCGGAATTCGAATTGCTATCGATGACTTTGGAACAGGGTACTCTTCTCTTGCCTATTTAAAGCGATTCCCACTGGATTATCTGAAAATGGACAAGAGTTTTGTGGATGAAATCAACACAGACCATGAAAATATGGAGATTGCCAAGACCATTATCATCTTGGCTCACAATCTGAATCTTAAGGTGATTGCCGAAGGAATTGAACGGATGGAGCAGTTGGAGACACTCAGGGGACTGAACTGCGACTATATTCAGGGATATTTTTACTCCAAGCCTGTGGCTGAAAGGCAGGCAATGCAGTTGATTGAGAAGGGGCTTCGTTTGCGACATGAAAGTGAAGATGTGCCCCTGATCCGGTAAATTTTTCAAAAGGTTTTGTCATGAATTCATTAAAATTTAAGGGCGAAACCGGAATTTTGAATCTGCATCCAGTCCTGTTTGATTCTATCCGGTTTCGCACCTTTAAAAAGAGGAATATCATGTGTGCCATCGCAGGTCTGTTATTCAAAAATGATCAGACCCGAAATTTCAATATGACTACAGGAGAGGCCTTGACAGAGATTCTGGATGCTACCGGAATAAGGGCTATTGTCTCTCTTCCTATCAATATAAGAGGCAAAGTGATTGGATCTTTGAGAATTTATCATTCAAACGTGTGGGATATTTCAGTTCAGGAACTCTCTTTTCTGCAGGTTTTAACTCATAATATTGGCATGGCTCTTATGTATTTTAGACTTTCCACTGCGATTCAATCTGTAAAAGATACCGTTAATGATATCCATCACGTATGGTTATGATTGACTTTATGGTTCACTGTATCTATAGACTTCTATAAAAATATTTCTGCATTCTTAATTTTGAAGGGCAACCACAAAGGGTTGCCCCTACAGTGCTCTTGCCAATTTAATTATCTGGAAAACTATAACTTTCTGCAAAACAAAGGTGAGGGGGAGGAAGAAATATTGATCTCTCTTTCTCTTTCTCGCCTTTGTGGGGGGGGG
>JADGBP010000151.1 GCA_015231395.1 Desulfamplus sp.
ATAAAATATTTATTTATAAGCATAATTCAAACTCCTTTCCGATTAAAAAAACTTCCGCCTTGTTGTTATGCTTTGTGCTCTTTCATAATCAGGACTTTTTTTGAAGAGAACCCCAAGAAAAGGAAGTTCTCCTTTTATAATATCTTTTGCCCTGAAATCCGGGTCTGCATGAAGTGCACGAATCCAGTTGATAAGCTCTCTTGTGGCAGGTTTTTTTTCAATGCCGTCAAGTTCTCTCATCGAATAAAATGCTGCTATGGCATTTTCAGCAATTTTATTGTCAATTGACGGAAAGTGAACCGCTATTATTTTTCTCATCATTTTAGGATCAGGAAAAGCGATATGGTGAAAATTGCATCTCCCAAGAAATGGATCGGACAGATCTTTTTTGGCATTTGATGTGATAATGATCACCGGTCTATGTTTTGCCTTGATGGTCTTATCTGTTTCGATTATGTCAAACTGCATCTGGTCAAGCACATCAAGCATATCATCTTGAAAATCTGTATCTGCCTTGTCAATTTCATCTATCAACAGAACTGTCCTTCTCTCCGCAGTAAATGCCTGTCCTATTTTGCCCATTTTGATGTATTCATCGATATTGCTCACATCTCTTTTAGAATCACCAAAACGGCTGTCATTTAGCCTTGTCAGAGTATCATACTGATATAGTGCTTCTACAAGTTTCATGCTTGATTTAACATTAAGGATAATCAGAGGCATTTTTAGATTTTCAGCAATTGCATGAGCCAGCATGGTTTTACCGGTTCCTGGTTCTCCCTTGAGAAGAAGAGGCATTTCAAGTGCCATGGAAATATTGACTATAGCTGCAAGTTCGCTGTCCAGAACATATTTTGTAGCACCGGAAAACTGCACGGTTAATTCATTTTGATGTGTCATTAAAACTCCTGAACGTTAATAAAAACTCCTGAACGTTAATAAAAATTTACTTGGTTTTCCTCATTGTTGCTATCTTTGAAACTCCAACAACAGTAGTAGATAAAACATAAAAACAGAGTTATTTCAACTTTTTTATATTCCCAAACCAGATGGAATTTACCTATATGTTGACACTTTCCAAACTGGGTGTTAATAAATGCATGTTTACGTTTTTGTTAAAAACAGAAATTAGGAGTGTGTACTATGATTGGTGGAATTGGAATGCCGGAACTATTGATTATTCTTGTCATCATCCTGATTATATTTGGAGCTGGCAAACTTCCTGAAATAGGTGCAGGCATCGGAAAAGGAATAAAGAATTTCAAAAAAGCGACCAGAGAGATTGATCAGGAAGATAAAGAGCCTGAAAAAATTGAAGACAAGTTCAAATCTTGATGATTATTATATTCTGATCACACATTTTTCAATTCACGCAGTTTTCCATGCAGACCGTCTTCACTTCTGTAGCGTTCTGCATGGATCCCCTCATTGTTAATCCAGCTTACTTATACTTAAAAACAGTCCAGCTTACTTAAAATTTAAAATAACAAAAATGTAAATTGAAAGAGTATTTCAATTGCATTTTTGTTATTAATTATGAATCCTCCTGTCAGGTTTTTCTTTCCAATACGCTTATAACCCCTGTGAATATTGCTTTGGTCATAATGGCATACATATTGCTTTCAAACTTATTCATTAACTCAGGAATCTTAATCCTGCAATAATTGCAGCGAAAGCTGCTTATGCTTTTATTACAAATGTTTTTCTCTTGTTACAAATGCTTTTCAATTAAATAAAGTGAAGTCAATGACTGTAGTAGAATCCCACATATCAGACAATCTAATGCAAAATGATTCTGCAATACAAAATGAATCTGCCACAATGCAAAATCAATCTTCAATGCAAAATGATTCTGCGGAGCTAATTCTGAAGCGGCAGTCTCTTATCAAGAAATTTTCAACTACAAAAGATCCTGATTTCATTGAATCTTGTACACGCGTTATTGACGAATATTTTCAGAATATTTTTGCAAAAAGCAAGACAGCACAAAAAATGACCGCGGATGGCAATCCAGTCGCTCTTGTTGCCCTTGGAGGCTATGGCAGGGCAGAGCAGTGTGTTCACTCTGATGTTGATATTCTTATTCTATTTGAGAAAAAACTCCCAAAAGAGACTGACGCTCTTGTAAAAGAGCTGATCTATCCACTCTGGGACGCACGGCTTGAAGCTGGTTATGCCGTAAGAACTGTGAAAGAGTGTCTTTCAATGGCGTGGGAACAGTTTGATATTCTCACAACCATGCTGGATGCAAGATTTATATGCGGAGGTTCTCACATCTATTCTATGCTTATGGAAAAATTCAGAAATAGATTATCCAGCAAGCATATCCAGTCAAGTTTAAGCCGCTTGATAGAGCAGAGCCAGAAAAGACATGCCGATTATGGCGACTCCAGCTATCTGCTTGAACCAAATCTTAAATCTGGCCATGGAGGGCTCAGAGATTATCATAACATTATCTGGTATGCCAGAATAACAGCAGATATCAAATGTCGCAGAGATCTTGAGCGATATGGTTTTTTATCCCATGACGAGTTTCAAACTATGGAAAGCTCGCTCTCATTTATCTGGGATATCAGAAACATGCTTCACTATATTACCAAAAGAAAATGTGACCAGCTCCATTTTGAACATCAGATAGAACTGGCAAAAATGTTTGGATTTAAAGATCAAAATGGTCATAAGGCTGTTGAAAGTTTTATGGGAGAACTCCACTCAAAAATGGATTTCATCAAACAGATCAACCTTATGATTACAGAAGATATTCAACTGAGCAAAAAAGCACGACTGTTCACCCGTATTAAACGAGCTACTAATTATAAGGGAATTGTATTATATGAACGGCGGCTGCAATTTGACCCTGTAGAGATTATTCCCCGGCAACCAGATCTTCTTTTGAAGATATTTGTTGAAAGCGGTCGTTTAAACAAGCCGCTTTCCATAGAGTCGAGGCGTATTGTCGGGGAATTTGCATATTTAGTTGATGATAAATTCAGAAAAGATATCTCAAATGTAGAGGCTTTTGAGCAGATTCTCTCATTTTCATTATGGGAGTTCAATGTTTTGAATGTAATGTTGTCCACTGGTCTGCTGGCGAAATTCATACCTGAATTTGCTCTGATATTAAATAAAATTCAGTACAACCAATACCATCTTTTTCCGGTAGATAAACACTCCATTCGATGCGTGCAGGTAGTCAACAGCTTTAGAGAAAAAAACGGAGCCGAAAACAATGGAAAGGGAGAAGAGTGGAACGAAAAAGAATGGAATGGACAAGAGTGGAACGAAAAAGACGGAAACCCGAAAAACAAAGACAGAAACCATAAAAACAGGAATGGTGCTGGTAATCTTTACGCAGAAATATACAGGGAGTTGAGAAACAGAAAAACCCTTTTGATGGCAGCACTTCTACACGATATCGGAAAAGGAGATCCAGCAGATGAGCACTCGGAAAGAGGAGCACAGATTGCCCGTACTATACTGGTCAGGTCAAATTATGCTTCATCAGATGTTGAGGAGGCTGTATTTCTTGTCAGGCATCATCTTTTTCTGATAAAGGTTGCTACCCGCCGCGATATAAATGATGAAGAGACTGCGGTATTCTGTGCCAGCAAAATTCAAAAAATACCCTTGCTGAAAAAACTCTATCTGCTCACAGTGGCAGACTCCATGGCTACGGGACCAAAGGCGTGGAGTGGCTGGACAGAAGCCCTGCTAAGAGATCTGTTTCTAAAGGTGATGGGTGTACTACGGAATAGGGAACTTGCAACAAAAACTGCTTCAAGAAACATACAGAAAAAAAAGGATGAGGTTCTTGCTCTTAATAGAACCGGAAGTTTTGATAATAGAACCGACAGTTTTGATAATAGAACCGACAGTTTTGATAATAGAACCGGCAGTTTTGATAATAGAACCGGCAGTTTTGATAATAGAACCGACAGTTTCGATTACACTGATAACATAAATTCATGGGATGAGGATGTTCTGGTTAAAGAACTTGACTGCATGAGCCACAGATATCTGCTTTATGTTCCGGCTCCGGAAATCATGACTCACCTCAACCTTTACAAAAACCTTGAAAACAGAGATTTCTTATGGACAATATCCCCACATGATGACTCGGATATCAGAACAATCACCATCTGTGGAAAGGATAAACCCGGGTTTTACTCGAAACTTGCAGGAGTATTTTTTCTCAATGGACTCAATATTGTAGGTTCTCAGGCATATTCATTTGGCAATAACACTGCCCTTGATATTTTTAAGGTTATGACGCCAAAAGATAAAATATTTGAAAACAAGAAGTGGCACAAGGCAGAAATGGAATTTCAGCAGGTTCTTAATGACGATGCCTTTCTTGAGCGTATTACTGACAGACTGCCGAAATCAATTGCTCCAAAATCCGGTCAGATACCCATGCCAAATAAAGTGCGAATTGACAATGAAACTTCCAGTTTTTTTACCATTATTGAGGTATTTGCCTATGATTTCCCAGGGCTTTTATTTGCGATAACCAATGTCCTTTATAAACTTGGGCTTGATGTTCGTGTTGCCATGGTTGCCACAAAAATCGATCAGGTGGTGGATGTGTTTTATGTGAAATCTGTGGAAAATGGCAAGATTGATGATATTCATACACAAGAGGAGATAAGGAGTGCCATTCTTGGGGCTCTTCCTGTAATTATCTCCTGTTGACAAGTATCTTTAAGTAAACGGTTATGGTCGGAATCCGACCATCCCCGACCGTGAAAAAAAAAGGTGTGTTTTTACGGTAAAAAGCGTATAAACAGCGGTTTTTTTGAATTTCAAAATATAGAACAGGCAGTTTTGGATTTAAGCATTAAAAGGAGGTTTACATGAAAAAAATTGAAGCAATTATCAAGCCTTTTAAATTAGATGATGTCAAAGAGTCTCTTAATGAAATTGGTATTCAGGGAATGACCATCACAGAAGTAAAAGGATATGGCAGGCAAAAAGGACATAAGGAGATTTACAGGGGTGCGGAATATGTGGTTGATTTTGTGCCCAAAATTAAAATTGAAATCATTGTTGATACCGAACGGGTAGAAGAAGTTGTAAATACCATATGCAAGGCATCTAACACAGGCAAGATAGGAGATGGAAAGATTTTTGTTCTGCCTGTTGATGATGTCATAAGAGTAAGAACAGGTGAACGTGGATCTGATGCTCTTTAAATGAACAACATACAAAAAGTATTAAAATTACATTACAAAAGGAAATATTAGCATGACACCACAAGAGATTATTGCCAAGATTAAAGAAGAAAATATCAGAATGATTGATATCAGATATATGGATTTTCCCGGAACATGGCAGCATTTTTCAGTACCCGCGTGTGAAGTTACTGAATCTTCATTTGAAGATGGTTTTGGATTTGACGGCTCCAGCATGAGAGCATGGCAGAATATTGATAACAGCGATATGATTGTTATTCCTGATCCTACCACAGTAAAAATGGATCCGTTCTTTGCCCATCCGACACTTGTCCTGATAGGAGATATCAAGGATCCCATTACCGGAGAGGCATATTCACGTGACCCCCGTTATATTGCAAAAAAAGTGGAGCAATATGTCAAAACTACAGGTCTTGGAGATACAATTTTTGTAGGGCCTGAGCCTGAGTTTTTTATTTTCAACAATGTCCGTTACTCCTGCGAACCCAACTCCGCTTTTTATGAACTGGATTCTGATGAGGCGATATGGAACTCTGGAAGAGATGAAATGCCCAATACTGGTTACAAAATCCGTCATAAACACGGGTATTATCCTTTACCTCCTTCAGATAAATATCAGGACATGAGAAGCGAAATGCTTCTGACTCTGGAAGATATGGGCATTGCCATGGAGTGTCAGCATCATGAAGTTGCCACTGCCGGACAGTGTGAAATTGATTTAAGATGTAGCAGCCTGCTGGATATGGGTGATAAACTTGCATGGTTCAAGTATGTTCTTAAAAATGTGGCGGCAAAATATAATAATAGTGTAACTTTTATGCCTGATTGGTTGGGTTCGTTAGAATTGGTTTCGTTTTCCGTTGATTGATTAGGTTCTTTCAAGTATTTTGCCTGTTTCCTGGTCTTATTGTAGGGTGATAGCCTTATTGTATCTGTTGTCT
>JADGBP010000152.1 GCA_015231395.1 Desulfamplus sp.
GGTAAATTTAAGATATTGATGGTCTCATAACAGTCCAACATTAGCAGTCAAGTTTTCCAGATAATTAAATTGGCAGAGTAGGGGCAATCCCTTGCGGTTGCCCTTCTTAAAAAGAAGAGATACCAAAATATTTTTCTGGAAGTCTATAATAGCATTCGTTAAATCTGATATCCTCTATTTGAATTCTGCGACACGCCCTAATTATTTGGAACAAGGAGATAAAAGATCATGAAACATTCGCTTTTTTTATATAAAATCTTTCTGAGCATTTTGTTTTCCATTACGGTTCTTTCATTTACTGGTATTTTTTGCGTTGTAACAGCAGGAACTACTGACTATCCTGAAGTGATTTTTATCCTTGATGCATCCGGTAGCATGTGGGGTA
Source organism: Desulfamplus sp. (assembly GCA_015231395.1). Taxonomy (GTDB): domain Bacteria; phylum Desulfobacterota; class Desulfobacteria; order Desulfobacterales; family Desulfobacteraceae; genus Desulfamplus. Next base: position 386 of record JADGBP010000152.1, read on the forward strand.
AAGCGGGAGATAAAACCAAAATTGAAGCTGCAAAGGCTGTCATGGTTGAAGTTGTGCCTGCGTTGGCTCCAGAGGTAAAAGTGGGTCTGGTGGTCTACGGGCATCGTCGTAAAGGAGACTGTAAGGATATTGAGGTGTTGATACATGCAGGAAGTGATGATCGTACCGGTTTGGTTCAAAAAGTAAAAACGCTGCAACCTAAAGGAAAAACACCGATAACAGATGCCATCAGTACCGTGGTGGAACAACTCAAGACAAAAGAAAATGAAACCTCTGTGGTTTTAATCAGCGATGGTATCGAAACCTGTGCGGCTGATCCCTGCAAGTTGATTAAGGAACTCAAAGATACTGGTATCAAGTTTGTTTTGCATGTTGTAGGCTTTGGTGTGACCGATGACGAAACTCGACAGCTCAATTGTTTGGCAGATGCGGGTGGTGGAAAGTACTTGGCTGCCAGAGATGGGAATGCTCTGCTTGAGGCCTTAAATAATCTTTCCAGTGAAATTGGCAAAAAAGTTGAAGTGGAAAAAGCAAAGAGCCTTCAGGTCAAGGTCAAGACAGGTCTTGGCAAAATCAGATTGAGTATGCCGGACAGTACAACACGGGGTATGGAGGGTTTAAAAATATTCAGGGTTTCAGACGGTAAGCTGGTTAAGGAAACTGAAAGACTTGCTGCTGAAACAACTCATCCTCTAATGGCTGGTGAATATGAACTGGATTATCTGTTTGCTACGCCAAATTATGGAGATGCCACAGTCACAAAATTAGGGAAGGTCTCTGTAACAAGTGGAGAAACCAGAGAAATCCGACTCGGCGGCATTGCCTTCAATATCGCAAAAACATTAGAACAGAAGACTCCTGTAGAACATGTTATTATTGCTGAGTCTGGCTCTGGAAATCCCATTGTTGTTGTTCATAATAACAATAATGGATATTACAATTTTAAACCAAAGGCAATATTGCCAGGTAAATATAACATCTTTTTTCACTATTCGAATAGTCCTGAACCGACCATGATTGCAAATGATATTATTGTAAAACCTGGAGAAGAAACAGTTGTCACGCTTGATTCGGGTATCATTTTTAAAGAAGTGACGGAAACAAGTATTTCCGGCTGGGATTTAATTCCTCTTGTCAATCGTGGAAAGACCGCCGACACAATAGAAGATGATGAGTTGTCCACAGCAACAACGCCACCTCTGTTGCAGGCACGCCCTCCATCTGGAAATAAATCGACTTTATGGAAACCGTTTATAGTTCCTCCTGGAATATATCGACTTATGGTTAATGTTGATGGAATGGATGAGCCTTTGACCGTTGCAGAAGAGCTGGTTATAAGAAATAATCAGACACTTGATTTCGATTCTGGGCTGTAAAAAATGGCATTCATGCCGCCATTTTATAGGTCACAACTTGGATTATTTTATTATTCAGGAATTTCAATTCAACAATAATTGCAGCAAAGCTGCCTATGTTCTTTTAAATACTATAGATTTTCAGAAAAAAATTTTGGTATTTCAATTTTGAAGAAGGGCAACCGCAAGGGATTGCCCCTACTCTGCAAATTTACTTATCTGGCAAACTATATAAACAAAGGAGATTTGAAAAATGATTGTGGGTATCCTAAAAGAGATTAAAGTTGCTGAAAAAAGAGTTTGCATGACGCCTGCCGGAGTTGTTGTTCTAAAACAGAACGGTCATGAAATAATGGTCGAAAAAGACGCAGGTAAAGGTAGTGGCTATGAAGATTCTGCTTATATCAAGGCAGGTGCCACCATTGTGGATACTCCGGCAGAGATATATAAAAAATCCGACATGATTATGCATGTAAAAGAACCTCAGCCATCAGAATATGATCTAATCAGAGAAAATCAAATTATCTTTACTTATCTTCATCTTGCGGCAGATGAAAAGCAGACTAACGCTCTTATAAAAAGCAAAGCTGTCTGCATTGCTTATGAAACAATTCAGAAAAAAGATGGTTCTCTTCCCCTTCTGGTTCCAATGAGTGAAGTGGCAGGACGCATGGCAGTTCAAGAGGGTGCGAGACTTCTTGAGATGCCCCAGGGTGGCATGGGCGTTCTTCTTGGTGGTGTAACTGGTGTTGAGCCTGCCACTGTAGTTGTGATAGGCGGTGGAGTGGTTGGTATCAATGCCGCAAAAATGGCCTGCGGACTTGGTGCCAAGGTTTATATTCTTGATACAAACCTTGAACGACTGAGGTATTTGGATGATGTTATGCCTGCCAACTGTTTTCCTATCATGTCCAATGCCGGAATTTTGCGTGAACATGTCCTAAAAGCAGACCTTGTTATCGGTGCTGTTCTTGTTGCCGGAGCCAAAGCTCCTAAACTTATCACAAAAGAGATGCTCAAAGAGATGAAAAAAGGCTCTGTTATTGTTGATGTTGCCATTGATCAGGGTGGTTGCTTTGAAACATCCAAAGCAACTACTCATACTGAACCTACCTATGTTATAGACGATGTTATTCATTACTGTGTTGCCAATATGCCGGGTGCTGTTGCAAGGACATCCACAATGGCACTTACTAATGCAACGCTTCCCTATGCTCTTCAAATTGCAAACAAGGGATGGAAAAAAGCGATGCAGGAAAATGATGAAATTAAATTTGGAGCCAATGTAATTAATGGCATGGTAACATATAAGGCTGTGGCAGAAGCATTTAATCTTGAGTATACCAGTATCAGTAGTTTGATTTGATTTTTACCGTGACAACACATGTTGGACTGTCACAGATTACACAGATTAACAGATTACACGGATTAAAAAACGGTAAAATACGTGCAATCAGTTTAATCCGTGATTAAGACAACTTGGGATTTATATGTCCGGGTAATTAGTATCCATATGAGTATTCAAATGGATATAAAATACTCAGTGTCTCATGAGATATTCTTTTTTCTATTTGGTAAAAACTTGTATTAACCACAGTGTGTCTGCCGCCGTATACGACTATAAATACAATATAATTCAATCTGTTAGAGTTTGTTTTAAAATAAAAAACCGCCAAATCCATAGCCTTGGCATGATGATTGCTTTTGAAGTATGTCAAGCAACCTTCCCACATATAATCAATCATAATATTGTAGATATTTGAGTTGGGTGGTTAATAAAATTTTTTTAACTTATTGAGATGGATTACCAGAATCCATTAAGGAGACATCATGAGAAAACATGGATCCATCATGCAAAAACAGGAAACCATCATTAAGAAACAAGGAGGCGTCATCATGCAGAAACAGGGAGATATTATGAAAAAACCAGTAATTCTTACAATCGCAGTTGTATTCACAATGATTACAATAGTTGGGACAGCTTTTGCAGGGCATGGAGCTGGCAGAAAAGGTTGTTCAATGAATTCTGACAACTATGCTCAAGCGTGTTCTCAGGAGTGGGCAAATCTCACGGATGACCAAAAAAGCAAACTAAAAACACTTCATCAGAAATTTATTGATGAAACAGCCGTGGCAAGAGCATCAATGATATCCAAGCGTGAAGAGATGAAAATCTTTATGGAGACCTCATCGCCTGACAAGGCAAAACTCCATGCTCTCTCTGCTGAGTTGACTGAATTACAAAAACAGGTTATGGATAAAAAAATAGACCTTGCTCTTGATGCAAAAAAAATTGCTCCTGAACTTGATATATCAATGATCATGGATGGACATGGTGGAATGGGAAAAGGTATGGGCAGGTTGGGAAAAGGTATGATGGGTCGAATGGGAGGAATGATGGGCAAAGGAAAGGGTAAGATGAATTGCCCGGCAATGAGTGCCCATGACAATGATGACGCACAGAACAATGATACTGAACCACAAGAGAATCAAACTGATTCGGATCATAGTGGTCACAAGAGCAATTGATATGATACAATTCAAGTGATAAGATAAAATTCAAGCCAAACGAACAAACGTAAAATAAACAGGTATCTCCCACAGATTTTTGGTGGGAGATACCTGTTTGTGCTGATTATGCCAAAGTTGGCACACAAGAGTCCCTCCTCAAATCAAGGAATAGAGAAATACCTCCTCCCTACTTGGAGATGGTCGAGTGGGGCAAAATAATAATTATCTGAAAAATGATAGAAACAAAACAGGAGTTCAAAATGAGGCTTTTTGACAGCCATGCACATATAGATGATAAAATATATGATGATGATTTTAACGAGATGCTGCAAAGGGCTTTTGATGCTGGAGTAGAGGCGATCATGGTAGCGGGGGTTACTCCTCAAACCGTAGTAAATGCCCTGCAACTTGTAGAACAGAAGCATGCACATCAAAATTTGTTCATATCAGTAGGTATGCATCCTCATGATGCACAATACTGTTCAGATGAGATTATTGATCATTATAAGAGTCTTGCACTTAAGAATCCATCTGTTGTACGGGCATGGGGTGAGACAGGATTGGATTTTAACCGTATGCACTCACCCTCTGACATTCAGGAAAAGTGGTTTGTGCGACAAATAGAGGCGGCAGACGAACTCAATCTTCCCATGATTTTCCATGAACGGGATTCTGATGGGAGATTGCTGGAAATTCTTGAATCTATGAATCACAGGGAGAGAAAAGGCGTGGTTCACTGTTTCAGCGGAACAAGGCAGGAGATGTTCAGATATCTTGATCTTGGTTATTACATAGGAATTACAGGGATATTAACTATTCAGCAGCGTGGTGAGATGTTAAGAGAACTTGCAGTATTGATTCCTGAAGATCGTATTGTAATTGAAACCGATGCTCCTTATCTCACTCCGGTTCCCATGAAAAATAAAACAAGGCGAAACGAACCCGCCTTTGTCAGGCATGTCTTGAATAAACTTGCAGAGATAAGAGATCTCAGTGTTGAGGTTCTGGCAGATTCCTTGTGGAACAACACCTGTTTTCTTTATGATATTCATTCCGAAACTCTTAATTGACTTATGTCAAAAACAGGACTTATTTCTATGATCAAAAGACAAATATAATTAAAAATCAAGTAGGACAAAGTGCCGCATGTACAGCATTAGCAAGATCATAAAAAGTCACGGGTTTGATCAAGTAATTTTTTATTGCCTCCGGACATTTTTATTTTAGACACACTCGCTCTTCCATTGAATACAGGCTGATAGCATGGAAAAAAAAGTTTAAACTCGCTGCCCGACAAAGGCTGTAACGTATTGTCAATATAAAGAATTATTAACATATTATATCAATATTATGGATAACCATGGATAACATAAAAAATTACGTAACCAAACAGGTCATACGAAAGAGAGCGGGGCAACATCAGCGATATGCGTCAGGATTTCAATATCAACAAGATTCCAGATATTTTGCACAAATTGCAGATAACTTGAGCGAGGAGGGTGTAAAAGAGCTTGATGGATTAGGTGCCAAAAATATTGAGTCTGCTCATAGCGGGATCTATTTCAACGCTGACAAATCAGTTTTTTACAAAATCAATTACATGTCCAGGCTTATTTCAAGAGTTCTTGCTCCACTTGAGTCCTTTCCATGCGATCATACTGATACGCTGTACAAAAACGCAAAAAAAATTAGGTGGGAACTCCTGATATCCCTTATCTCTCCGTTCTGTAATATTTTAATTAAAATTCTTACCTCAATCTTGTTCGCTGCTCCGGCAAGTCTTTCATTAAATGACCAGTTCTGTCGAATCTTGTACATCAATTCAAGATTA
>JADGBP010000153.1 GCA_015231395.1 Desulfamplus sp.
AAACGTCCCATAATAGCCTGATTCGGACCGTTTCCAACCCATCCAAACAGGCTGTCTGCTGGGTTCATGCGGCTTATGTCAGTGCTGTCCTGATGTGCGTTGCTGGCTATGCTGTAAACATGACGGAACAAGCCTTTAATGCTCCGACTAGGAAGTGCATAAACTCTATCATTATCTGAAGGTCTGCTGGTCTCTTCGGGCGATGAAATAGAGTAAAAATCATAACCATTTACCGGCTCTCCACCAATGTTTACCGTATAGGAGGGCTCACCGCTCTCCATAATATTCATGGGCGTCAGCAGTTGAGCTTCAACTACCAGTTGACCGCAGCATCCTCCAAATGCCCTGTGAGATATAAAACCTGCTCCAGCAGCATGAGGAATATTATTGGTGTATTTTTCATCAGGCAATATCGGGGCTATGGTATTGATTAAATTACCAGCTTCCTGTCCGGTTTTTTCCAGCATCTGCCAAATACCAGAATCAGTCAATGGTTGATTGTTGAAAAGTTTCTGATGAATTTCATTGTTTTTGGAGGTAAGCCACTGAATTTTAGCAATATCTGCTTCCACCCAGCCGAAACCGTTTGTTTTTTCACCTCCAAGAGGAATATCTCCCAGTTTGAAGTCGTTGATAAGATGAAATAAAAGAGATACTGACTGCAAATTTTTTGTATTAATATCTTGTATATCAATCTGAAATCCAAATACCAGTTTTTCTCCATAGGCAAACAGATAGTCCATTTTAGATGTTTCCATGGGCTGTCCTGTTTTGGGATTCATGCGGACTCCATCCATGGAGCACCAGCGGCTCGAATCGTTAGGAGTCGTAAGATAGGCATCGGAAAAAAATACCAGTCCGCGTCTTCCCTGAGTTCCAAAAAGTTCATCAAGAAGAAGGTCTGTTTTTCTTGCTTCTCCCCAGAGTGTTTTTAGCAATTGCGATGCCCGTTTACGAAAAGCCCCTTTTATAGTGCCGCCTGGAATGTAAATTTCCCATGCCCCATGTTCCTTTGAAGATGGAGACCATGAGAGCATACGCATGAAAATGGTATCATAGGGTTTGCCATACTCCTTGGAAATATGTCGGCTGGAAGGACCTCCAGCTCTAAAATCAATATGTTCCGGACGGGAAAGTTCCAGTCGTGTCTTATCCCTGTGTGCCTTGAGAAATTCGATCTGGTTTTTATCATTGGTAATACTTTTATTCAGATTCTGGGCGTTGAGCATGTGTCGGTAGGCTACCCGGCTGTGATCTCTTAAAAACTCCTTCCATGCACCCGACCGCACACCGTCTGGCGATTTTTGCGGATTTGACCATTGAGATTCACCTATTTTACCATCTCTAAGCATGGTTTTAATTTTAAGATGCTCTTCACGGCTTTGTGTTTCTGCATCTATCCAGCTATCGCTCTGAAGAAGTTTGAGCTGTTGATCCACCTGCTGGAACAGCCGTGTCTGCACATTGAGGCAGGCAGGGGTAATTATCTTGGTTAATGCAGCTTCATCACGAATAGATTCCGCAACCTTTGCCTGAAGGCTATCATCAAAACCAAGATTTTTTGCAAGCAGAAGCCATGCCTTCTCGTTTAAACTCTGCTGAACCTGTCGTTCCTCAGTCAACTCTTTCAGAACACGTTTGGTCATATTGGACGAATTCTTCTCAATAATCGGTGTCAGGGTCTCCTCAGCCTCTTCTTTGGACATGAACGGTTTGTCCGTTAAAGGCTCAAGTTGTGCCACAAGCTTCTTATTGATGGCGTATTTACCTTTTGACAATTTTTTCACAGATAAGGAAGTCAGAATCCATGTGTCAACCTCAGCCTCAGACTTTTCTTTTAGCCAGATGGCAACACTTCTGGGGAAATATTCGGAAAATTTCTGTTTCCAGTCATCAGGATTTAAAACAGAACCTCCGAGAGACATTTTCAGTCTGTCACGGATAACCGCTGGTATCTCGAGCATATTTTCGAGCAACAATCCTGCATCCATGGATACAAAGGAGGGAGTATGCGGATCGACCTTTCCCCAGTTCCATCCCACGAGGACAGGGTTCTGGGAGTCAAAGGAGAAGTCTATTCTAAGATGATTGGTATTTTTGTACAGCACAGGAACACTTTTTGCTGAAAATGGCAGTTTAGCTTCAAGTCTTAATCTTCCAAGCCCCTTGCTTTTACCAGCTCCGAACCAGAAACGACTCTCCATAAGCTCATTAAGAAGAAAATAGAGCTTTTCAGTAGTATCCCCTCTTTGCAATGTTGCATCATTAATCGTCATAGAGAAATCAAAAATGGAATTTTTAAGCAATGCCTCCATTTTATAATTAGCATTGGATTCTGCTGCCCATCTATCCTCATCTAATTTAATGCCCATACGCAAATCAAAAAATTTATCACGCGGATAGCACTCTTCACGTAGTTTGCACTCCACATTTCTGATAAGCCCCTTAGGCATCTCTTCGCCGTAAAGGCGTTTCCAAAGTTGTTCCAGCAAGCCTATGTTCTTTCCATTGGAAGACGCACCTGTAAATGCATCCATAAGAGACTGTGCAGTTCCAGAAATTTCGCCTGCCAATGAAACCAGTTTATATTTTCCATCTCCATCACGCGTAAACATAGTTTTTCTGGCATTACCTTGATAGATTGATGTTTCTGAATGAATTTTTCCTTTTATAATCATAATTCTCCTTTTGTCCCCTAAGTCTATTTGATTAAATTGATTACATATTAATTTTATTTTATAGTAGAAAATATCTAAATTCAACCAGAGCTGAATACTATTTTTGCTCTGAAGGCAAATATATACTAAACACAGAACCTTTTCCAACCTTTGAGCTTACAAAAATATCTCCGCCATGCTTCTTAACCATGGCCAATACCATTGTTAATCCAAGCCCCATACCCTTTTGTGTGCCTCTGTCTTTTTTTGAATAATAGGGATCAAATATAAGCCCAAGCTCATTTTCAGAAATCCCGATGCCCTGATCAATAATAGAGATCACCACATATTTTCCCTTTCCAGAAAATGAGCCGGCAAATAAATTGGGAAACTGCTGTGAATTGAAATCAGACACCGGCTCAACAACAGGCAATTCATCAGAAATCTTGAATCCGTTGAACTCCTGAATGGCATCTCTGTTGTTGAACTCCTGAATGGCATCTCTGTTGTTGAGCTCCTGAATGGCATCGCTGTTGTTGAACTCCTGAATGGCATCTCTGTTGTTGAACTCCTGAATGGCATCTCTGTTGTTGAGCTCCTGAATGGCATCGCTGTTGTTGAGCTCCTGAATGGCATCGCTGTTGTTGAGCTCCTGAATGGCATCGCTATTCCTGACAACAATTTTAATAATGCCAGGATTTGGCATAGACTCATCAGCATTAATCAAAATACCCTCAACCGCTCTCATCATAAGAGATTTGTCAAATTTTACAGACCACAAATTGTCCTCAATAGAAACCTGTACCTTTGATTGCAACTTTTCTCCTAAAATCCGGGTAGTTTCATGAATCAGCAGTTCTATATTGTTATCTTGTTTATGCGGTTGAAATCCTTCTGTAAAAGTAACAAACTGCCGAATCAGTCCCGTCTGTTTCTGCACCGCCTGAAAAGCATCCTCTAAGTAGTTAAGGGTGGAATCAAGGTGTTTATGCACATGAGTAGAAACTTCATGAGTCAAATCCTCTCTGGCAAGTTCTATATTTCCAGAAACAATGAAATTAAGATTATTCATGTCATGGGCAATTCCACCTGCAAAAACGCCTGCAGATTCCAGCTTGGCAAGTTTAAGCAACTCCCGTTCCATTGTTTGTTGTTCGGTTATATCTATAGCAATACCCTCAACCAATTGTATTCCATTTTCAGATTTAACATGCATTCCAAAAGAGCGATCTAAAAACCAGTGCCACTCTCCTGCCGCCCCCTTAATCCGGTATTTAATGTCATAGTCACTACCATCAGCAGACAAGGAGTTAGAAAGAGCTTTTAGATATCGCTCCCTATCTTCAGGGTGGACACATTCCCGCCATAAAAATGGATTTTTATGAAAATCATCAACTTTATATCCTAAAATTTCTTTCACTTTGGGTGAAACAAATGTCCGTCCTTTTTCTTTTGAAAACGAATAGACAATGGCAGGAACGTTCTCCACAAGTCTTCTGTAAATAGCTTCACTGTCACGAAGTTTGTCCTCGTTTTGTTTACGCAGTGCTATCTCTTCAAGCAGTTGCTGATTCGTCTGAGCCTGTTTTTTATTAATTTCAAACAGCTCCTGATTCATCTGAATAAGCACAGACCTGGACTCTGCCAATTCTAATTGAGTTCTGACTCTTGCCAGAACTTCGGAGGATTGAAAAGGTTTGATTATATAATCTACAGCACCAAGGGAAAATGCCTTGAGTATGCTTTCATTTTCTGTTTTTGCTGTAAGAAAAATAACCGGAGCAACTTTGTCAATCAGACGCTGCTTCAATGTTTCAAGCACTTCAAAACCATCCTTTCCCGGCATCATTATATCCAGAAGAATTAAATCAAATGCAGATTCTGTGGCAAGTTCAATTGCCTGTTTACCATTGATTGCAAACGAAATAGCATAACCTTCATTTTGCAAAGTTTTACCAAGCAACTGAATATTTATAGGATTATCATCTACAAGGAGAATATTTTTTTCGCTGTTTTTCATCAATTTCTTAAATTTTTCCATTTCCCTATCTTACCGTGAAAACACATTTTGGTTTTGACAGCCTGCCAATACCTATATGTCAACCTTTTCAATGATTTTCGGGAAAGTCATAAGTTCAGTCATTATTTTATGAATATCAAAACAATCAAGATAAATAAACAGCGTATTTCCAAATTCAATAAGAAGCTCAATATCATTCTGCTTACCTATCTCTTTGAGGTGTGCTGCAAATTTTTCTATTTGGGGAATATTCTGATTTTTGCATATCCTCTGCCATTGCTCATATATATCGCCTTTCAGATTCACTATCAATTCTCTGCGTTTTTCCATATCAAAGTCTGGTTTGATGGCAGTTTCAATTTTTGAAGAATCGCTGTCAATGTTTAAAGGCTCTTTGTTGATAGACTCTTTTTTTTCATTGGAATCTAAATGTTTTTTCGCAGAATCCTCATAATTCACAGAATCCTCATAATTCACAGAATCCTCATAATTCACAGAATCCACAGAATCCACAGAATCTACAGAATCTACAGAATCTACAGACTCCTCAGACTCTAAAGAATCCTCAGCCTTACATATTTTTGGCAATGATATGTTGTGTAATATTACTTTAAACGCACTTCCTTTGTTCACCTCACTTTCTATAGTTATTGTACCGTTCATCATCTCTACAAGACGTTTGCATATGGTAAGCCCAAGCCCTGTCCCCCCATACTTTCTTGTATTTTGCCCATCTTGTTGAACAAATGTATTAAATATTTCTGTTTGATTTTCAGGGGGGATACCAATACCAGTATCTGATACTGTAAAAATAATATCTGCCGATTCATTTTCATCTGCTTTATTAAGAAGATTTGCAGAAAGCCTGATTTCTCCTTTTTCAGTAAATTTGATGGCATTTCCTAAAAGATTTATAAGTACCTGACGAAGTCGGAGTTCATCCAGCAAAATGCATGAAGGAATATCAGGCTCTATTTCAATCATAAATCCAAGTTTTTTTTCCTGAATTTCAAATAAAAAAATCGTCCGGATTTCCTCAAATAAGTCATGGATATTGAACGCTTCATATTGAAGAGTCATTTTACCAGATTCAATTTTTGAAAGATCCAGTATATCATTGATAATTCTCATCAAGTTTTTACCACTTGAAGATATTGCATTCAAGTAACTTTTCTGTTTGGGGTCTGTGATAATGGATTCTAAAAGTGCGGAAAAACCAAGCACAGAGTTCATTGGAGTACGTATTTCATGGCTCATATTTGCAAGAAACTCGGTTTTAGCACGATTTGCCCGTTCAGCTTCTTCTTTTGATAATTCAGCTTCTTCTCTTGCCTGTTCAGCTTCTTCT
>JADGBP010000154.1 GCA_015231395.1 Desulfamplus sp.
TTTACCTTGTACTCTGAATAAAATTAACTTCATTGTCTCTGATTTTATCCCATCTCTTTCTTTCTGACCTGAGATTAAAAAGATCAATCTCTTTAAAAATCAGAGCTTCTTCCCGGGGAGGAATAATCATTCTTGTTCTGTCTTTCTCCGGTGAGTGGATCTGGGAATTTCCGAAAAATGCGTGATTGCAAAAAAAGCAATATGCATAAATTGAACGGCGTGCTTCAAAATGTGCCGCCTCAAAGTCAGAAGTGATCGGTGTAAATGCCATGTTAAGGATAATATCCACCGGTACCGAATAATTTTTTAACTCTACTCTTAAATCCATGTCCAGAAAATCCCTGCAAATGATAATGGCAATTCTGCCAAATTTGGTATTGCAGATGGAGATTTTTTTGAGGGAATCAATATGGATATTTTCTTTATGCTTATTATCTCCACAACCGATAATGGCAGGAATATGTTTCTTTTGTTCCCAGATAACCCCTTCTTGCCCTATGACACGGCAAATATTTGTCTTTGTTTTTGCGTCATGATAGGAACCAGGAACAATAATCATCTCATAAATATTTGCCAACTCAATAATATCATTAAACAAAACCTCATAATTTAAATCAATGGTCATTTCAGGGAACAAAAGAATATTAACATTATTGCTGTGTGCCTTTTTACACATTTCCCTCACTTTTTTCCTGAACCCCTCCAGCCTGGCTTTAGGAAGCCTGAACAACCCATCTTCTTTTTCTTCAAAAAAATCCTCCGGAATTCCTATCTGGGCAATTCCTACACGGCTGATGGGTTCCTGGATCTGTGCATACTTTTCCATATGATCATGATAGATGATGCTGTATTTTTTCCCTTCGGTCGGGACAGATTTTTTGTCCATATCTTCTTGGCTATATCTTCTCATCTCGCTGATACTGACGCAAGAACCTGTCTCTTCTGCAAGTACTGCCGGATTAAGATTGGCAAATCCATCTGAAGTGGCGGGTTTTACAATGGCGTCCATTGCCGATACAAGGATTTTGCTCTCTTCATTCAACATTTCAAGGCGATCCAGTATCTCTTTTTCCCTGTATGAATATCCTGACCTGCCGAAAATCTCAGCCGCAGATTTAAGATATTGAGAGGCAACTTCAAACAATTCTTTTTTATCTTTCAGGTCAAGGCTCTCATCAGCCTGTATAAGATGCCAGAGACCGTCGAAATAGGTGGATGCTGCAAGAGCCCAGTCTGCACCGCTTGCAAATCCGCATTTCCTATAAAAAGAAGCGGCATTCCTGAGATGTTTTTTAATCTTTGTGTATAAATGTGCTTTGGCTTCGACATCTTCAATCTCATCAAACTTAAAACTGTTTTCCAATGCCTTGCAAAATGCTTCATTTCCTAATGCCACAAGTTTCTTTTTTTGTTCGGTAAAGGCATCACTTGCCTGTTGAAAAAGAGTGCCCGCCTCTTTATAACCTTCTGGATCATTTTCATCTTCAGCCAGCTCCATTTTTTCCAGTGCCTGGCAAAATTTCCATATGGCAAGTGCCCCCTCTTTACCGCTATTGAGTTCACAGGAGTTGTATATCTCTTCAAAAATCAAGGCACTTTTGCCATATTCTCTTCCTGCATCGCGTTTTTTTCCCTCTTTTGCAAGCATACTGCCTTTCTCAAATCCAGCTCTCGCCAGAGCGTACTTTTTTCTAAGACCTGCTGCCCGCTTTAATTTGATGAGCCTTTTCTTTTCTTTTAAACTCTCTACTTCATCCTGTGCAGTGCTTAGAATCCGCTTTACCTTATCAAATGCCCCAGATGCAATTTCAAAATTTTTTACAGCATCTTCATGTCTTTCTTCCTTGCTTGCTTGAGCAGCATCTTCCATGACTGCCCAGGCAGAGTAATAGGGAGATTCAAAATGATAATTAGGCAAATCCTTAAGAATCATTCCGGCTTCTTCATAATTTTCCTTTGCTTCACAATACGCGTCTTTATCATGGCAGTCCCGGGCAATCTCTATCAAATGCCACGCCTTGGTATAATCACAGAGTTCCCTTACCTTTTGAATGACTTTTTCATCAGATAACGTTGCTATTGCCTCTTTATACAAATCATGAGCTTTTAAATAGCGGTCTGCAGAAGAAAAATGGTCTCCTCTGCTCTCTTCTACAAAAGCAATCCGCTGGTGAGCCGATGCCGTAATATATGCATCGCCTCTTTCTATAGCGTCTTCCAGAGCATTTAAAAAAGTGAGATGTGCCTTTTTTAACATCTCTTCATCTTTTGAGATTACGCCAAGTTCTAAATATAAGTCTCCTGACCGGATTTTTGCAGACAGATCTCCTGTTCGTGCCAGCACCGGATTTTCAAGTAACTTCTCAGCAGCATCTACAGCCATTTCCAAGAGCTCTTTTTTCTTATTAACTTCTTCAGAAATATCTGCCAGACTCTTGTATGCAAACCAGATAGAGTAGTAAGCATAAGATTGATTTAACCCTCCTTTCAATCCTGCAGCAGCAGCTTTTGCCTTTTCTGCCTCTTTGCTCGCTTTAAAGATATATTGTTCCTGCTCTGCTTTTTCGGAAGAAAACTCTGCCAAATGAACGTAATTTAAACAAAGTCCTGCATAAAGAGCTGCACCAAGAGGGATTGAGTCTGTTTCCACTCCCAGACCGGTTTCTCTTATTATACTTTCTAAAATATCTATGCTCTTTTGGGTAATAGATCTGCGGTCTTCTACGGGAAAAAAGGTAAAATGAGCCAGTTCTGTATAAATATTACTGGAAAAAATATGGTTCATATGAAAACAATGGTGTAAATGAAGCCGATCATGTTTAATAGCAAGATTAATATCACCTAAAATTTTTTCCAGATCTACCGTTGAATTTCCCCATAAAAGCGATGGATACCGGTGTGAATAAAACAAAGATATTAAAAAATTGAATCCTAACTTATCTGCATGTACAAGCCCTTTATCAGCATAATCAACAACCTGATCAAAATAGGTCTTTCTATCACTTACTTTTTCAAAAACCAGAACTGCTAAAAACCATTTTGAAATAGAATTTATAATATATGACATTGCTAACATTAAATCGTCATCAGTGTCCTTCATGATGGAGAGCAGTTCTTCACCAATCTTTTCAGCCTTGTAAATTTCCGATATGCAAAACCGTGGAGGCAAGTTGTATCCGGCACCTCCCAACCAGGCAAGACTCCCAAATATAAAAAAAGTTAACTGCAAGTGATTTTTTACGCCGCCTGTTTCCTTTAAAAGAGCCCAGCATTTATCTGTTAATGGTTTGATTTTCTCAAGTGCAATCAAAATATCATCATGGTTATTGTGAAGATAGACAGGAAAAGAATTAAGGTAATATTGAAGTGCTATGGCACGGGAATAATCAAGTTTGTCATCATTATTTGAATAAATCTCAATGACACTTTCAAGTTTTTTTGAGATCTTTTGAGTAGAAAGTATTGTTTCTTTTACATTTTTACTTAAATGAAGTCCTAACAAGCTGATCATTACATCACATTCGATTGCTTTGCCCTTATCTCTAAGTTTATGATACAGTAATCCAGATTTTTCATACGACTTTACAGATAGCTTGAACATATTATCAGCATCTTTCATTGTTTGAGAACAGTAAGATGCAAGGTAGCAACATTCAGCAAGCATCCAATAGAGATCTGCAGCCTGTTGAATATCCTTTTTCTGAAGATGCTTGATTGCCTCCTCACAAAATTCACAAGCCTTTCCCCATTGATACTTTTTTTTCTCATCTTCAGCTAAAGCCAGAAGTCGCTGAATTTCGTTTTCACTGTAATCTTGCTGATTATTGGACATTCACAGAATCCTATGGAAAATCTATTATTAGACAAATGGTCATGGGCAGAAATCGACCACCCAGGAGTATGAAAATAAGAATGTGTATTGACTGCAAACAAATATCTTTCTGGGTCTCCATTAGCCTTTAGAATAAAGATTGATTTATACCCAGAATTCTTTGATTTTAGCAATAAGAGCCTCCATTGTAAAGGTTTTCTGGATAAACGCTCGCGGCTGGATTTTTGCCCCTCTGACCATGAAACCCAAAATGTGTTTTTGCGTTAAAATGTGTTTTTACGGTAAGGGATTACAAATAGCTTAGGAGATTGATGTTATGTCCAATGTATCTATTACCCAAAATGGAATTGATAAAGCACTTTCAAGCCTTAATTATAAAGATAATTCTATAAAAAAAAGAGTTGTAATTGCTATACGACAATATTATTCATCTGACGTAGCACTATTAGATCTACAATCTATTGATATGGATGAATTGATAAAAGCTATCTGGGATACAGGAGACGATATTTCAAAAATCAAATCTAAAAGGAGAAATTTTTACAGCGTCCGATCTTCAATAAACAGTGACTTGGCAAATTTGTCGTTTGAATCTGAGAATCCAGAAAAAATCACCATCACATCAGACAATATTTTTGATATGACGGAAGAAGCTAAAAACAATCTGCTGAGTACTTTCTCTGAAGTTGCAAAGAGTGGAAAATTAGACATCAATCAGATTGCAGATGTTTTATCAAGTATTACTGACATGATTTCTAAAATGGATGTTAACCCTAATTCTGAAAATCTAAGCCTATCTGATATTCTGGATCAGATAAAAAACAAGATCCAATCAATCTCAGACCATGTTATGCCTGACCCAAATACTGAAGCAGAGGAAGTTGTCGAAGAGCTTTCTGACGATGAGGAGATAGTTGAGGTTGATGATGATGAGGAAATTGTGGAAGAGCTTTATGATGACGAGGAGATAGTTGAGGTTGATGATGATGAAGAAATTGTCGAAGAGATTTCTGACGATGAGGAGATAGTTGAGGTTGATGATGATGAGGAAATTGTGGAAGAGCTTTATGATGACGAGGAGATAGTTGAAGTTGATGATGAAGAAGTTGTTGAAGAGCTTTATGATGACGAGGAGATAGTTGAGGTTGATGATGATGAGGAAGTTGTTGAAGAGCTTTCTGACGATGAGGAGATAGTTGAGGTTGATGATGAAGAAGAAATTGTTGAAGAGCTTTATGATGACGAGGAGATAGTTGAGGTTGATGATGAAGAAGAAATTGTTGAAGAGCTTTATGATGACGAGGAGATAGTTGAGGTTGATGATGATGAAGATTTTGAAGAGCTTTCTGATGATGAAGAGATAGTTGAGGTTGATGATGAAGAAGAAGTTGTTGAAGAGCTTTATGACGATGAGGAAATAGTTGAGGTTGATGATGAAGAAGTTGTTGAAGAGCTTTCTGATGATGAAGAGATAGTTGAAGTTGATGATGATGAAGAAATTGTGGAAGAGCTTTATGATGACGAGGAGATAGTTGAGGTTGATGATGAAGATGAAGAAGTTTTTGAAGAGCTTTCTGATGATGAGGAGATAGTTGAGGTTGATGATGAAGAAATTGTTGAAGAGCTTTCTGACGATGAGGAGATAGTTGAGGTTGATGATGATGAGATAGTTGAAGAGCTTGCCGAAGACGAAGAACTTGTTGATGAAGATGATCTTTTTGAAGAAATTCAGGATATCAATGATGAGGATGATATGTTTGAAGAGGTTGATATTGATGATAATGAAGAGATCCTCATGGACGATAACGAACTTGAAGAATTCAGAGATTTTCAAAAGAACAAGGACCTTGCCCAGCAATTTGACTCTCTTCTTGCGGACGCTGACAAAAAATACAATGTTTATGTAGTTATTCCGGCTGGATTTTATACAGTGGGAAGCATTAGAAAAACAAAAAACAAACTCGAACTCCAACAGATAGAAATGCAAAAATTTTATGTATCAAAATATCCGGTGACTAATTCTCTTTTTCAGATTTTTATTCAAGAGACAGGCTACATTACAACTGCTGAGAAAAAAGGATATGGAACTGTTTTTCTTGGTCGGTTTAGAAAGAATAAACAGGTTTCCACATGGAGACAGGGAATTGAAAGTTCGGAGATTAAAAACGCCTTCTGGTATCAGCCTGAAGGT